>DAIMKK010000291.1:0-4347 GCA_036721745.1 Pseudolabrys sp.
GATGTGCACCTGCTCGTCGCCCCATTTCTTGCGCGCGTCGTCCTTGTTGAGCCCGCAGAGACCGCCATAGTGGCGCTCGTTGAGCGCCTGATCCTTGAACACGGGAATATTGGTCTGGCCAAGTTCGGTCAGCATCAGATCGAGCGTGCGCTGCGCGCGGATCAGCGCGGAGGTGAAGGCGACGTCGAACTTGAGCCCTTGCGCCTTCAGCTTGCGCCCGGCCTCGCGTGCTTCGGCGACGCCTTTGTCGGTGAGATCGACGTCGCGCCAGCCGGTGAACAGGTTCTTCAGATTCCAGTCGCTCTGGCCGTGACGCACGAGCACGAGTAAGCGGTCGGTCATTTTTTTGCGGCTCCCGTCGCAGATGCATTGCGCATTTTTCTGGCGATTCGTCCGGCGCTGATCAGGCAGCCCGCGCCGATCACCAGCAAGATGACCGACAGCGCAAGCCCGAGAGGCTCCTTATCCGGCGTGACATAGCCGACCAGCCAGGTGCCGGCCATGGCGGCGAAGCCGATCACCATCAGGACTTTGACGGTTTTTCCGCCCGGGGCGCTGAGATCGGTGGTGGCCGCCGGCGTCGGCTCCTTTCTCAATTTAAGGAAAAGGATGCCGGCGACGATGAGGCAGACAAGCCCGATCCCGCCGAACAAATACGGCGCGAATTCCGGCGGCGGTTCCGCGCGCCCGGTCGGCGGGATGGTGTATTGATAAGCCATAAAGAAACAGGCGATCCCGGCGCCGGCGAGCGCGTAGACCCAGCCTGTCCGCTTGGTGACCTGTTCCGGCGTCATGCCCGCCCCCCGTCAAAAACTGCCGAGACCGAGTACGTCGGCCATCGAATAGAGCCCCGGCTTTTGTCCGCGCGCCCATAGCGCGGCATGAAGCGCGCCGCGCGCGAAGATCATGCGGTCCTCTGCCTTGTGCACCAACTCCAGTCGCTCGGCCGGGCCGGCGAAGATCACGCTGTGCTCGCCGACCACGCTGCCGCCGCGCAAATTCGCAAAACCGATATCCCCCGCCTTACGCGCGCCGGTGTGGCCGTCGCGGCTCCTGACCGAATGCTTGTCGAGTTCGATGCCGCGGCCTTCCGCCGCCGCGCGTCCGAGCATCAGCGCGGTGCCGGACGGCGCATCGACTTTTTGGTTGTGATGCATCTCCAGGATTTCGATATCGAAGGACGCATCGAGCGTCTTGGCGACACGCCGGGTGAGCGCCGCCAGTAAATTGACGCCGAGACTCATATTGCCGGACTTCACGATCACCGCGGTCTTGGCGGCGTCCTTGATCTTGGCTTCGTCAGCCGCGCTCAGGCCGGTGGTGCCGATGATGTGCACCTTGCCGGCCTTGGCCGCGAGTGCGGCAAAAGCCACCGTCGCCACCGGCGCGGTGAAGTCGATAATGCCGTCGGCCTTGGCCATGAGCGCCGCCGCGTCGCCGCTGAGCTTGACACCGTTCTCAGGCGTGCCGGCGAGCGTGCCGGCGTCCCAGCCGATCAGCGGCGAGCGCGCGTCTTCCAGCGCCCCACTCAGCGTAAAACCCTTAATGTCGACGATCGCCTTGACCAGCGTGCGGCCCATCCGCCCGCCGGCGCCAGCGACCACGAGCCGCATCTCGGCCATCGGTCTAACTCCCGGAACGTGCGGCGAGGGTATAGCGACCTGCCGCAAACAAGGAAAGCAGCCGCCTCAAGCCTCTTCCCTCATCCTGAGGAGAAGGCCTGTGGGCGCTCCTCAGTACGAGGTGAGTTGTTACGGCTGCGCCCCGTCATAGCCCTCGATCACGATCAAATCGGCCTCCGCGGCGGCCTGCCGCAGCGCGATGGCCTTGGCGTATTCGGGCGAGCGGTAGCAGGCCAGCGCCGCCTCATAGCTCGGAAACTCGATAATGACGATGCGGCTGCGGCTCTTGCCTTCGACGACTTCGATCTTGCCGCCGCGCGTGGTGTAGCGCGCGCCGAACTTGCGAAAAATGTCCGGCAAAACGGCGACGTATTCCTTGTATCCATCCGGATTGCGGACATCGACAATGGCGATCCAATAACCTTTGGCCATCTCAACTCCCTCTCATTTGCCCGTTACGTGTTCGATCTCGGCAACGATTGCGTCGGCCGCTGCCTTCGGATCGTGGGCTTCCAGCACCGGGCGGCCGACCACCAGATAATCGGCGCCCGCCTCGATCGCCCTAGCCGGCGTCATGATGCGCTTCTGGTCGCCTGAGGCATCGCCGGCGGGGCGGATGCCCGGCGTCACCAGCACCATGCCCGGGCCGGCGATGCCGCGCAGATTGGTCACTTCCTCCGCCGAACACACCAGGCCATCAACGCCGGTGTCGCGCGCCTGCGCCGCGCGCGCCGCGGCCAGTTCGCCGACGCTGAGGTCATAGCCGGCGGCGGCGAGATCGGCGTCGTCATAGGAAGTGAGCACCGTCACCGCGAGAATGCGCAGCGTAGAACCCTTCTTGCCTTCCACCGCCGCCTTCATGGTCTGCGGATAGGCGTGCACGGTGAGAAAGGTGGCGCCCATTTGCGCCACGCTCTCGACGCCCTTGGCGACCGTGTGGCCGATGTCGTGCAGCTTGAGATCGAGGAACACCTGCTTGCCGGCGGCGATGAGGCCTGCCGCAAACGGCAGTCCGCCGGCAAAAGCGAGCTGATAGCCGATCTTGTAGAAGCTCACCGAATCGCCCAAGCGCGATACCATGGATTCAGCCGCCTGCACCGACGGCAGGTCGAGAGCGACGATCAGGCGTTCGCGTGCATCCAGCGTCAATGTCGTACTCCCTTAGATCAGCATGATCTTATCCGAAAACCGATTCCCACTTTTCGGGATCATGCTGTTCACATCATCAGCCGCGCCATGTGCACCAGCCGCGCGAGCTGGGCGCGAAATAAATTGGCGGTGCCGGTGTCGGCTATATTGTCCCGCTCGTCGAAGGCCTGATCGGCCTGCGGTATCGCCACCTGCTCTGGAATCACCAGCGCGCCGCAGCCGAGCTCGAGGATTTGTCGCAGCGCCATCAGCGAACGCAACCCGCCGGAGCGGCCGGGCGAGGCCGAGGCGATCGCGAACACGCGGTCCTTGAACGCGGCATAGGTCGGATCGCCGCGCTCGCGCACGCGCGAGACCCAGTCGATGGCGTTCTTGAGCATCGGCGTCACCGATGCGCTGTATTCCGGGCTGGCGATGAATACGCCGTGGTGCGCCATGATCATCTGCTTGAGCTTGATCGCATTGGCGGGCGGACCGGCATTGGCCTCGAGATCACCCTCGTAGAGCGGCAGCGGATAATCCTCGAGCGAGATGCGGGTGACGTCAACGTCGACCAAGGCCAGTTCTTTCGCCGCCAGTGCCGCCAGCCTGACGTTGTGCGAGCCGGTGCGGGTCGAGCCGGGCAGGACTAGGATTTTCGGCGTGGCCATCGGCGGCTCCGTGAGCGCTCCCCGATAGCATACTAGAAACTGTCATGCCCCACGTAAGCGGGGCATCCAATAGCGATAGGCAAATTTTTTGAAACGCCTTCAGCGTCCGCGATAAACCCACACGCGCGCGGGCGGCAGGTTCATCCAGATCAGTTCGGAGGGCTCGGCCTTGATCCCGGACAACGTCTTCGGGATCGGCGGCACCACGGCATAAGTGAACTGAATGAATGGCGCGCCCGGCGCCAGCAAGCTCATCGCATCCGCAATCAGGCGCAGGCGCGTGCGCAGCGGCTTGGTGACCAGCGGCAGCCCCGATACCACCGCGGCGGCCGGCTCGCGCACGAAGGTCTCCAGCAGACGGCGCAGCCGATAGGCGTCGCCCTGTACAACGGTCGCCTCGGGATAGCGCGTGCGCAGCAGACGGCAGAAGTCCGGATCAAACTCAACCAGGATCAGCCGTGCCGGATCGACGCCGCGTTGCACAAGCGCCTGCGTCACCGGACCGGTGCCGGGCCCGAGTTCGATCACTGGGCCTTTCGACTGCGGATCGACATAGCGCGCCATGGTACGAGCCAGCGCCTTGCCTGACGGCATCACCGCGCCGGTGGAGATCGGCTTCTCAATCCAGGTACGGATGAATTGCATCTCGTCGTCGAGACGCAGGGTCTTCTTCTTCGCGACGCGGACGACTGAATGTGTAGGCATTGCTGCGGGGTCACGCGTACGAGGGAACGGACTTTAGCCTAGCAACTTCACGGGTATAGGGCCACGGGCAGGGGGTCAAGATGGCTAGTCAGTATGGCTGCCCCGATTCCCGAGCCCATCGAGAAAACCCTTAACCCGGCTGAAGAATCCGGCCGATTCCGGCTGAGTCGCCTCGGATGACAGCTTTTCGAACTCCGCCAGCAGCTCGCGCTGCCGTTTGG
>DAIMKK010000292.1:0-4346 GCA_036721745.1 Pseudolabrys sp.
GTATGGAAATAATCCAGGTTCGGCCGCCGGCTCATGAAGCCGACGATGTCGCCGTTTTCCAGCTTGGCTTTGTTCGCCAAAAAAACGGCGCTCGGGATGACCCGCATCGAAAACCGCCGCCGGGAAAGCCCCTTTTGCGAAACGACCGTCTTTTCGATGTCGACCGCGCCGTCCATGCCGAGCCAGCGGCAAGTCTTGTTGTCGACGTTATGCTGGCACCACTCGAAAAAATAATGATTGCGCTCGAACCAGTTCACGTAACCGTTGCGATAGCGGATGGCTTGCAGCGCCGTCTCGAACTCAGCCGTATCGCGCGCGCGCGCGGCCGCCAGCACCGTTTCGCAGAAGGTGACGCAATCGAAGGCGTCGTCGCGCAGCACGAATTTCTCCGGCCGCCGCGGTCCGCCGATCAGCGTGTAACTTTGGTAGCGGGTGCCGCGTAGCGCGGCGGAAATGACGTCGATGCGCTGTGAAATCGTCGCAAGCCCGCGCGTTTCGGCGATCAGCCGCGCGATGCGTTGTTCGCCCGCCAGAGCCGGCCCGCCGCCAAACGCCAATGTCGCGCCGCCTGCGATGAAACGCAGGATATCCCGGCGGCTGGCGGCCCCATCGCGCATGCGATCATCTCAATCCCGCACCACCACCAGCCGGTCGGTGCCAGATTCCGCGCCCCAGACCTCGCCCGGCCGGCCGAGCAACTGGCGCACCGAGGCGCCGCGCTTGTTGCTCGGGAAGCTCTCGAATTTTTCGGTCGCCGGATTGAAACGAACGATTGCGTTGTTGGTCCAATCGGTGAGCCAGACCTTGTCCTTATCGTCGACATAGACGGCATAGCAGCCCTGCTTGCTGTTCGGCAGGCTCCACACTTTCCAGGTCTTGGCGATAGGATCGAAACGCCCGACCTCGCCGGTGTTCCAGAAGCTCACCCACAGCAGGCCCTTGGAGTCCGACCAGATACGGCGCGGGCCGACGCCTGGCTTGGACGGCGGCACCATCAGCGCGTCGCCGCTGACCGTATCGATCTTCACGATGTGATCGCCGGCCAGCGAGGCGTACCAGACATCGCCGTTCGGCGTGGTGGTGATGCCGTAAGGGCCGGCGCCCTTGGGCGCTTTCCAGGCCTCGACCTTGCCGCTCGCCGGATCGACGCGGCCATAGACGCCGTTCTGGCCGGTGAACCAGAGGATGCCCTTGCGATCGAAGGTCGCGGTGTTGAGATTGGCGTTGGGGAAATTCGGCGGCAACGGGAACAGCTTCACCGCCTTGGTCGCCGGATCGACGCGCGCGATGGCGTTCTGCCCGCCTTCGGTGATCCAGGCGGCGCGGGCGGGACCGACGATCACGCCATGCGGCGCGGCATTCGGGCCGAGCGGAATCTGCGTCACCTTGCCGGTCTTCGGATCGAGAATGCCGAGTGCGCCCTGGCTCTGCGCGGTGTACCAGACCTTGCCGTCCGGCGCCGGCGCCACGTCATGCGGATGCGCGCCGTGCGGCACGTCGTAATACGACACGTCCGCCGCCGACGCCGGTTTGAGACCGAGCGCAAGCACAGCCACCGCGGCGACAATCACCGGAACCATCTCAGCCCCACTTCACGACTTGGCGCATGATCTTATCCGAAAACCGGTACCCACTTTTCGGGATCATGCGCTTGCGCGCTTTACTCCGCCGCTTGCCGTTTACGCCAGCGCCCAGCCGCGGCGTCGTCGGTTGCCTTGGCGTCCACCCAGGTTTTCTCGCCCGCTTTCTCGACCTGTTTCCAGAACGGCGCGCGGGTCTTCAGATAATCCATCAGGAATTCGGCCGCTGCGAACGCCGCCTCGCGATGCGAGGAGGCGGTCGCCACCATCATGATGTCCTCGCCCGGCTGGATGCGCCCGTAACGATGGATGACAGTGACGCCGAGAAGTGGCCAGCGCGTCAGCGCCTCGGCGACGTGGCGCTCGATCTCGGCCTCCGCCATGCCGGGATAATGCTCGAGTGTGAGCGCGGCGATCGGTTCGCCCGCCTCGTCGCCCCGGCAAACCCCGGTGAAGGTGACCAGCGCGCCGACGTCGGTGCGTCCGCGCGTCAGCGCGGTTGCTTCCGCGGCGGCGTCGAACGGTTCGCGCTGCAAGCGTACGGTGGACGGAACGGTCATAAGGCTAATGTAGCGCGCCCGCGCCCGCGAGGCTAACCCCCCGTCATCGGCGGGAAAAAGGCGATTTCCGCGGCCCCGGCGATGAGGGTCTGCGGTTTGACATGGGTGCGGTCGATGGCCGCGCGGATTACTTTGGGGTTTTCGAAGGCATGGGCATATTCCTCGCCGCGCGAGGTCAGCCACGCCATCAGGTCGGCCACCGTGGCGACGCCGGCGGGAACCTCAATGTCTTCCTCAGGTTTGCCGACGCGCTCGCGCACCCAGGCGAAATAACGCAGCTTCATACGCACTCCGCTCATTCCCGCGTAAGCGGGAATCCAGTTTTTCTTCGGATTCAGCAAGTGCCGCTCTGGATCCCCGCTTTCGCGGGGATGACCGGCTGGTTTCAATCCATCATATAGCGCAGGCCAGCGCGCATATAGTCCCAGCCGGTATAGAGCGTGAGGATCGCCGACAGCCACAGCAGCGTGATGCCGATATGGGTGGTCGCCGGCAGTATCTTGTCGCCGGCGTCGCCCGCGATCAGGAATCCGATGGCCACCATCTGCCCGAGCGTCTTCCACTTGGCGAGCCGCGTCACCGGTACGCTGACGCGCAGCTCGGCGAGATATTCGCGCAAGCCCGAGACCAGGATTTCACGGCACAAGATGATCACCGCGGCGAACAGCGACCAGCCGCGGATAGTCTCCTCGGCCGCCAGCATCAGCAGGCAGGACGACACCAGCAGCTTGTCGGCGATCGGATCGAGCATGCGGCCGAGCGAGGACTGCTGACCCCAGATGCGGGCGAGATAGCCGTCGAGAATATCGGTCAGCCCGGCGGCGATGAAGATCGCCAGTGCCAGCCAGCGCGACCACAGCCCGCCCTCCAAGATGCTTTGCCAAAACATCAGCCCCACCACCACCGGGACGGCGGCGATGCGCCCATAGGTCAAGAGGTTCGGCAGCGCGAGCGGACGCGCCGGCAACGGCCTGGAACTGAATGCATTCATCGACTGACAAAGAACACCCGCGCCGCGGCAAGGTCAACGCCCGCGTCCGGCGTTTCCCCGCTGATTACTGGATGGGCGCTTTGGGCAGCCGGCTTTTGCCAGGCTCCATGACGAAAGTTTGATCAAGCGAATACCACTCGCCCGACACGTCGCCCGCCGGCCCCGGTCCGTCGTGACGGACATAGTTCCCGACCAGCGCGCGGGTGACGCCGAACTGCACGTCGGTTTCCAGCCGCTCGTCGTCGTTGACGTAGATCTGCGATATCAGCGTCTTGAAGCCAGGCTTGAAGATCAGGAAGTGCAGATGGGCGGGCCGGTAATGATGCCGCCCCGTCGCGCGCACCAGCGCGCCGACCGGACCATCGATCGGGATCGGGTAGCCGGCCGGTTTCACGCTGCGGAAGCCGAAATGCCCTTGCGCGTCGGTGGTGAACTTGCCGCGCAGGTTCATGTCGGCCTGCTTGGGATCCTGTTGATCGTAGAACCCGTCCGGCGAGGAGTGCCAGACGTCCACCTCGGCGCCTTCGATCGGCTTGCCGTTCTGATCGCGCAGCATGCAATTGACGAACAGTGCCGGTCCCGGCGTGGGCGAGCGCACGATCGAGCCGCCGTTTTCCGTGCGCGGCGAGTTCAGGCGCCAGAACGGCCCGAGCAGATTGGCCGTCGTCTCGGTCTGCCCGTTGTTGCCGTTGTTGAGCAGGCAGATCAGCGTGGAGAAGCCGAGCGAGCCGGACATCAGCACCGTTTCATTGTGGGTATCGGTGGTTTTCTGGCCGAGCGCGGTGACGAAGCCCACCGCCTTCTCGAACTCCACCTCGGTCAGATGCACGTCGCGGGCGAACGCATGCAGATGCTTGATCATGGCGGTGAGGATTTCGCGCACGCGCGGGTCCGCCGCGTTCTTGAACGCATCCACCACCACGTCGGTGACGTCTTCCTGCCGCTTGATGAGCATGGCTTTTACTTCCCTAGTCCTCGTTCTCTCTTTCGTCATGCCCGGCTTTATGCCGGGCATCCACGCCTTTCTTTTCGGAAGCAAGGCGTGGATGGCCGGGACAAGCCCGGCAATGATGACGCAGAGCGTTATTGCGCAGTATGTTCGTGGAAGAACTCATATATCTTTCGCGCCGTCTCCGCATTAATTCCCGGCACCAAAGCGAGATCGGGAAGACTGGCGCGTTCGATCGCTTTCAGGGTGCCGAAATGGTGCAGCAG
>DAIMKK010000293.1:0-998 GCA_036721745.1 Pseudolabrys sp.
TCCTTGAATCACAACCGATTCGAATGATTCAAGAAGTTTTGGGACGGACACTAAGTGAGATGGCCGGGATAAGCCCGGCCATGACAAGGTGAGGCTCAGTTCCCGTAGAAAAAATGCACCAGCACGAGCGGAATCCACGGCAGGTAGGTGCACAGCAACAGCACCAACAGCAGCGCCACGATGAAGGGAATATTGACCTTGGCCGTTTCCCAAATATCGGACTTGGCGATAGCGCAGGCAGTCATCAGCACGCTCGCTACCGGCGGCGTCTGCTGGCCGATCGCGAGGTTGAGCGTCACCACTAGCCCGAAATGAATCGGATCGATGCCGACCGCATTGACCATCGGCATCACGATCGGGATCACCAGTATGATCGCCGCCGCCGAATGCAGGAACATGCCGAGGATCAGGAAGGCGATGTTGAGCAGCAGCAGCACGACATATTTGTTCGTGGTGAGCTGCGTCATGGCGTGGCCGAGCGCCTGTGGCAACTGCGCCTCGGTGAGGAACGTGCCGATCAGCGCCGACGAGGCCACCAGCAGCATGACGACCGCCGTCTGGATGCCGCCGTCGATGCAGGCCTTCCTTAATTCGCGGAAATCGAGATCGCGATAGATCAAGCCGCCGACGACAATCGATGCCAGCACTGCCATGCCGGCGCCTTCGGTCGCGGTGACGATGCCGCCGAAGATGCTGCCCAGAATGGCGATCGGCAGGATGAAGGCCCACAGCGCCTCCTTGAACGTGCGCCAGACTTCGGAGAGGCGAAACGCCTGCTCGCGCGGGAAGTTGTATTTGACCGCTTGGTAGTAAGCCGCGCCCGCCATGAATAGTGCGCCGAGCAAACCCGGAATGATGCCGGCCACGAACAGCTTGACCGTCGAGGTCTGCGCCATCACCGCGTAGAGGATCATCGGGATCGACGGCGGGATGATGATGGCGAGGCTCGCCGACGACGAGGTGACCGCGGCGGCGAATTCCTTGGAATAACCCTTCGA
>DAIMKK010000293.1:1008-3719 GCA_036721745.1 Pseudolabrys sp.
ACGTGCCGATCGACCCCATCGACAGGCCGCCGCGCACGAACCCGACCAGAGACGTGGCGAACGCGATCAGCCGCCGCGAAATCGACGAGGCGTTCATGATGGCGCCGGCCAGGATGAACAGCGGAATCGCCAGCAGCGGGAAGCTGGAGGCGCCGTTAAACATTTCCAGCGCCAGGTTCGGCAGCATGTCCGGGCCCTGGATGAGGAAGATGGCCGCCATGGCAACAAAGCCCAGCGCGATGGCAATCGGCACGTTGAGCAGCGAAAGCCCGATCATGCTGATGAGCATGAGAGTGATGGTCATCAGCGGGCTCCCGCGCTTCCGGTCGTGTCCGGGGCGCCGTGTGACATGGCTTCGATGGTCTCAGTGTCGATGAATCCACTGGCGCGTGCGGCGCGCAGCATGTCGGGCAGCCGCAGCAGTTCGGCGACGAGGAACATCGCCGCGCCGATGGGGACCGCCGATTGGGTGAGCTGCGTCGACACTGTCGGCAGCGTGATCATGTGCTCGCCTTCCAGCACGAGCATAACTTGGACGCCGTAGATCGCGAGCAGGATAAAGAAGACCAGCACGACGGCTTCCGCGAACAATGTCGCGGCCACGCGTAGGCGCGGCGGCATGGCATTCACCAGCCCAGGCACGCCGATATGTGCACCGCGCGAGGCGGCGAGCGCCGATCCATAATAAGTGAGCCACACGAGTCCGATCGAGGCGCTCTCATCGTACCAACTGAGGGCGTTTCCGAGATAACGGAATGTAGCGCCGACGATCACCAGGAGTGTCAGCAGTACCATCAGGATGAGGACGATCGCTTCGAGCAACTGCTCGTAGTGCCGTCTGATCGTCTGAAGAGTCACGGAATTCCCCGGCTGGAAATGCAGAAAGACGAAGCGGGCCGGCGTTGAGGGCCGGCCCGCGCGCGTAATGGCGGTTACGTGCCTTTATGGCCGAGTGCAAGCGCCTTGTCGATCAACTCCTTGCCGCCCGGCACTTCCCTGCCGAACTCCTCGTAGATCGTCTTGCTGGCCTTGATGAAGGCGTCCTTGTCGGCTTCGTTGATCTTGATGCCCGGCGTCTTCTTGATCTGCTCCAGCAGCTTGGCATCGAGATCGGCCGCAATCTTGAGTGCCACCGGCTGCATCTCTTTCGCGGTGTCGGCGACGATCTTCTGCACGTCGGGCGGCAGCTGTTTCCAGCTCGCGCCGGCAACGACATAAGTCGGCGAGTAAACGTGGCCGGTCAGCGACAGATATTTCTGCACTTCCTGGAAATGGCCGGAAACGATCTGCGCCAGCGGGTTTTCCTGCCCATCCATTGCCCCGGTCTGCAGCGCCACGAACACTTCCGAGAAGCCGAGCGGCGTGGGATTGGCGCCATAGGCCTTGAACATCTTCACGCGCCAGACGCCTTTCGGCACGCGCAGCTTGATGCCCTGCAGGTCCTCGGGCTTGACGATCGGACGCTTGTTGTTGGTGATCTGGCGGAAGCCGTTCTCCCAGACACCGATGATGGTGTAGCCGACCTTCTCTGCCTGCGGCACCATGGTCGGGAACACGATCTGATCGCGGATGCGCGCCATGTGCGCGCGGTCCCTGACCAGATAAGGCATCTCGAACAGGCCGAAGCTCGGCACATAGGAGGACATTACCGTCGACGGCTGCACCAGGTCGATGGTTCCCAGCTTCAACTTCTTCATCATTTCGGAATCGCCGCCGAGCTGGCTCGAACCGTAGACCACGACCTTGGCCTTGTTGCCGAGCTTGGCATTGGCGCGCTTGGCAAATTCCTGCGCGGTCATTTCGAGCAGCGAACCGGGCTTACCGACATGACCGAACTTGATCTCGGTCTGCGCGGCGGCCGTTCCGACAAGCACCGTCGCGAAAGCAAGCGAGAGCAGGGCTTTTACAGGCGACATGAGTTTCCTCCGATGATTTTGCGGTTCCGCCGCCTGCCTCGACGAGGCCTCCGGCCGCGGCCGTCATTGTTTTGATTATCAATGCAAAACTACGCAGGTTAGGCAAGCGGGCGATTGCCGCACCGCACACTGCGGGGCTTACTCCGCCGGGCCCGCTTTCGGCTTGCGGGTTCCCCGCGTCACCAGCGACTTGCGCACCGCCGGCATCATCAGCCGCGCCAGGGTCGGAATTAGGCTCTGACGCAATTTTGATGACGAAAGACCAAGATGGGTGGAATTTGTAGATTCAATTCAATTAAACGCCAAAACTCAACCGATCTTATTCAAATGGTGCTGACCAAAAGTTGTTCGCCTTCGGGCTCGAAGTCTGCTTTCCGTCAGTCCCTATCGTCTAACATTGAATTCGCCCCCCCCATTCCTCTTTCGCCGGCTCAATTAAAGAGCCGGAACCTGAACCGGGCGATCATCTACGCGCTCGCGCCATCAAGTGAACCTCTATCATGGCAAGTTGAATACGCATGCACGGCTGTCACTTTGCACGTAATTGCTGTGGCTTGCGGTCAATCATTCGGCCCAAAATACGAATGTTAGAGCCGCTTCGAATTGTAGCGAAGGGCTGCGGCGCAAATCTGCGAGAGAACGTTGGAATACAGTCCCTCTCCCTCCGCCACCATCCCGTGGCGAACGGCTCTCTGTTGCGGATTTGGGGCGAGAAAACGCGTTGAATTTGCAGCATTCTGAGACCGACCTCTGCACCTTGGGAAGCGGCTTTTTCAGAAATCCGCTCTCTGAGAC
>DAIMKK010000293.1:3729-4339 GCA_036721745.1 Pseudolabrys sp.
TAGTTCCCAAAACAGCTCTCCAGGGCGCCTCTTTCTCTGAAGCTCTGTACTTTCCTCTAAAAGTACGGTTTCGAAGAAGCCAATGAAATGGGTGCTTTTGAGCCCTCCGACGAATGTCGAGTTTGAAATGAACTCGCTCGACCGAGTGTCCTAACAACTCTTCTGTGAAAGCCGACACGCACTCGCTTGACCAGGTTGCAGTCGGCCAAGTCCGAATTATTGTGAGTGAGGCTTGGTAGCGTTTGATACTGAGTCATCTGAGTTATTTTTCGAGTCAATTCCGATTATACTTGGCTTCCGCGAGAACCCCCGAATGCCTATCACCCAGGCGCAAGCAACGGCTGCTGAGCAAGCCCAAACACTCGCAGCAATAGAGCCGGCAAATCGAGTTAGACTCGTCGCTGGCCCGGGCACAGGAAAGAGCGCAACAATTGAGCGCCGCGTTGCCCATCTTCTGAATAACGGTGCAAACCCACAGCGGTCCTTTGTAATTTCATTTACGCGAGCTGCTTGCAACGAACTTCAGGACCGAATTGTCCGCCACTGCGCAAACCAGCTGTCTATGGCGAATTCGTAAATCCTCGCATAAATGCATCGGCGCGGGCAGTCT
>DAIMKK010000294.1:0-4167 GCA_036721745.1 Pseudolabrys sp.
AAAGCCTCGGATACCAGCAACTCACGGCCGTGCGGCTGCGGCGGTACCAGTTGCCGCACGGCGTCGCGCCGGATTGCGAGCGCATCGAGCAACTTATGCATGGCGAATTGGGCGTGGCCGGCGGCGGGCGCGCCGTCGTGCGTTTTGTCGTCGGCATTGCCGGCGATCAGCGCCCAACTGGCGTCGTCGAGGTCCATGTCGAGGCCGGGCAGCACCAGCGCGCCATGCGGCAGTGACGCGATGGTGGCGAGCAGCTTGGCGGTCGCCGGCATCGAGCCGGTGGAACCGGCGGCGATTACCGGCGCGTCGCTGCCGGCAAGCCGCTTGGCTTCGGCCTCGATCAATTTGTCGCGGTGCTCGGCCTGCTCGATGGCGCCGCGCTCGTGGCGCAAAGCCGGCCAGGCGTTGCGCGCGATCTTGAGAAAGTCGAGCGAGAGCTGCCAAAAAGGATCGAGATCGCCTGGCACCAGGCCGTCCAACTTGCTCCACGCCACCTGGCGCGTGGTCATGTCGTCCATCAGGCGGGCGAGGTCGTCGGCAAGACCGAGCGCGGCGGACGGCGTATTGGCGATCAGCGGCGAACCGGCTGCGCCGCGCACGGCCGGCGCATTTGCCCATTTCAGGATCAGTTCAGCCAGCAGCAGGCGCCGCTCGAGCGGCGCGATGGCGGGCGGCAGCGCCAGCGCGGTTTCGGCGAGCTCGCCGGTGGCGGCTTCGGCGAAAGCGATCTCGTCTTCGTCCAGATCGCCGAGCGCGACGATGCGCGGCAAGATGGCGGCGTCGCCCTTGAGCTCGTCGAGGAAGACCTCGCGCGCCAGCCGGCAGGCGCGCCGGGTCGGCAGATAGAGCGTTAGGCGCGCGAACTCGAGCGGATCGTTGCCGGACGGAAAGCCGGGCACCAGTTTGCCCGCGCGCAGCGCATCGATCAGCACCGGCAAAAACGGCGCCGAGGCGGGGATGTTGAAGACGTTAGTCGTTCTTTGGGGTTTGGCGGCCGGCATCGCGTTGAATCATACACGCTTTGTCGCGGCTCTACCCGGTACTGGCGCGGATCGCCTTTTCCGCCAGCGCGATGGCGTCGGGCGTGCCGACATGCATCCAGAGGCCTTCCAGGCGCAGGCCGAAGAGGCGGCCTTGTTCCGCTGCGCGGTCGAACAGCAAAGTGAGCGGGAATTCACCCTGCGGCGCGTCTTTGAACAGCGCGGGCGAAAGGATCGCCGCGCCGGCAAAGACGAAAGGCGTCACCTCGCGCTCAGCGCGGCGGCGCAAGCGGCCATCGGCGGCCATGCCGAAATCGCCGCGCCCGGCATAGCCGATGCTGCCGGAGGTGGGGGCGAGCAGTAGCAGCGCGTCCATGGCACCGGAATCGAACGTGTCGGCCAGTCGCGCCAGATTGGGCTTCACGCCATCGATCCAGATGCTGTCGGAATTGACGTGGAAGAACGGAGCGTTCCCAAGTTCCGGCAGCGCCTTGACCACCGCGCCGCCGGTGCCGAGCAGCAGGCCGCGTTCGTCGGAGATGACGATTTTCGGTTTCGTGCGCGACGCTACATGGCGCTCGATCTGTTCGGCGAAGTGATGCACGTTGACCACCGCGCGTTCGACGCCCGCTTCCGCCAGCCGGTCGAGCACGTGATCGATCAGCGCCTTGCCGCCGACTTCGACCAGCGGCTTCGGCATTTTTTCGGTAAGCGGGCGCATGCGCGTGCCCAAGCCTGCCGACAGCACCATGGCGCAGCGCGGAGCCTGATGGGTTGGCGGCTGGGTCATAACGATTTCAAAGCCGGCACGTTGGCGCGGTACCACGCGGAAAGCGGCGCCAGCGCCGGATGCGCCAGCGAGCGGTGCAGATAGGCCCAGACCCGCGGCATGTGACGCAAATATTGCGGCTTGCCGTCGCGGGCGTCGAGGCGGGCGAAGATGCCGAGGATCTTGCTGGCGCGTTGCGCCGCGAGCGTGGCGTAAGTCTGGGCGAAAGCCGGCGCATCAAACGCGGGATCGGCGGCGCGCCGCGCACGGGTGTAGCGCGACAGCAGCGCGATCTCCATCATCTCCGGCACGTCCACGCGCGCATCTTGCAAGAGCGACGCGAGATCATAGGCCGCCGGCCCCATCACCGCGTCCTGGAAATCGAGCAGGCCGATGCGCGCCAGGCCTTGGCGCTCCGGCAACCACAGTAGATTGGGCGAATGAACGTCGCGCAGCACCCAGGTCGCCGGCGCCGCGAGCACAGGCGCCAGCGCTTGGCGCCAGAGTTCGACGTAGGAATCGCGCTTGTCGCCCGGCAACTTGACCTCAAGCCGCGGCAGATACCAGTCGACCAAGAGCTCGGCCTCGATCAGGAAGGCGTCGAGGTCGTAGCGCGGCAGCGTGTAATCGACGCCCGGCTCGACGGTGAGTACGCCGGGCAACGGCGCGCGGTGCAGCGCCGCCAAGAGATCGGCCGCCACTTCGTAGCGCGGCTCGATCGGCGCCGGCGGGTCGCCGTCGACCACCAGCTCGCTGCCGAGGTCCTCGATCACCAGCAATCCGGCGTCGCGGTCGGCGGCCAAAATCGCCGGCGCCGACAGACCTTGCGCGCGTAGGGCCTGCGTCATGGCGACGAATGGCGTCACGCTTTCGGCGAGATGCGCGATCGCGCTATAGGGCTTGCCGTCGCGCACCGGCGGGCCGTCCGGGCGCTTCGGCGAATTCATCAAAATGTAGCTCGCGCCTTGCAGCATGAGCCGCTCGTAAGCACGCGTCGAAGCGTCGCCCTGTACGTATTGCCGCTCGGCTTGTGCGAAGCCGGAGCGCGAGAGGAAGGCGCGGATGGCGGCTATGCGCTCGGCGCGCGCGGCAAAGGTGCCATAGCCGGTGACGCGCGCGTTGCGGAAGGTCGGGCCCTCGGGCGGCGACAAAGTGAGCGCGACATCGAGCCGGTCGGCGGGCAGGAACCTGGCGGCGCGGTCCGGCCATTCCAACAGCGTCACCGCGGCGGGAGCGATGTCCTCAAAGCCGAGCTCCGCGAGCTCGCTTGGCCCGCTGAGCCGGTAGAGATCGGCATGCACCAGCGAGAAGCGCGGCAGCTCGTAGGCCTGCATCAGCGTAAATGTGGGACTCGGCACTTCGACGGTCGCATCATCGGCGAGATGGCGGATCAAGGCGCGGGCGAAGGCGGTCTTGCCGGCCCCCAGGTCGCCGGACAGCGTGACGAGGTCGCCGGGCGCGAGCGCGGCGGCGATGTCCACCATCAGCCGGCGCGTGGCCTCTTCGTCGGCCAGCGCCACCGTGAAGCTGTAGCCGCCGGAGGTTAAGGGGAACATCGAATCATCCGTATGAAGGCCAAGACCTTATAAACGGCGCGCGCGTCGACAAATAGTCGGTCACGCCGGGCTTGATCTTGTTGTTCTTGCGCCTGGAAACGTGCTTATGGATAGGCGCGTTTTGGCTCAGCTCCATGCGCCAACAACACGCATCATGACAAGGAAATGAGCGCGTGGAGATGCGCCACCCGACTACCTTCAGGTCCATGCTTGCCCGGCTCTGGCAGCGATCGCCGGCCGCCCCCGAAGGGTTGGCCGCGAGCGGGGTGAGCCTCGGTGAGATCGCTGGCCTCGCGCCGGACGAGGCGTTGCACCGAGTCCAAGGAACTGCGGAGGGCCTTACGCCGGACGAGGTCGATGCGCGGCTGCGCGCGGTCGGTCCCAACCAGATCACGAAAGCTGTTCGCCACACGATCATCGGCGAACTGGTCAGCCGGTCTATCAACCCGCTCAACCTGCTGCTGCTGACGCTCGCGGCGGCGTCCTACCTCTCGGGTGATCAGCGGGTCGCCATCGTAATTGCGGTGTTGGTGGGTTTGAGCATCTCGCTGGGTTTCATCCAGGAACACCGTTCGAACAAGGCCGCCGACGCGCTGCAGCGGATGGTGCGGATAACCGCAACCGTGCGGCGGCAGGGCCAAGGTGCCGCGAAAGAGCATGACGAAGTCCCGATCGAGCAACTGGTGCCCGGCGACATCGTGCTGCTGTCGGCCGGCGACATGATCCCCGCGGACGTGAGATTGATTTCGGCAAAGGATCTGTTCGTCAACCAGTCGACGCTGACCGGGGAGGCGATGCCGCTCGAGAAGAATGCGCAACCCCATGCCGGCGCCGCGGAGACGCCGTTCGATCTCCCCAATAT
>DAIMKK010000294.1:4177-4332 GCA_036721745.1 Pseudolabrys sp.
CTGGTGCCCGGCGACATCGTGCTGCTGTCGGCCGGCGACGAATTGTTCGTGATTGCCTTCTTTGGCGTCGGCGCGGTGGGCGGCACTTTTTGGCTTTGCGCCGCCGAATTCGGCGCGCCGGCGCTCGATGCCGGGCTGACGCTCGGACTGCTGAC
>DAIMKK010000295.1:0-4327 GCA_036721745.1 Pseudolabrys sp.
CGGAATCCCGTATCGGCGACGGGCGTTGCTGGTCACTTTGAGGTTCGCTACCCAGCCTGGTTGCCGGAATCTTTCACCGTGAAAGAATCTGGCGTTATGTATAGGATTTCGGCGGGCTACGCCACGGAAAGTCCGAGGCGGACGGGCTCCAGGCCCTTGTCCTGGCGGATCGCGTTGGCGATCTTCTCGAAGAGACGTTCGGCGTCGATGACCGTTTTCCAGCTTTCCTCCTTGGGAATTTGCCTGGTCCAGATCCCTTCCTCTTCGGTGCGGTCCCTCCAGCCGGTTTCCTTCAGCATCATCAGGTATTTCTCGTCGGGCTGCCGGTCGAAACGGATGCGCATTTGCCTGTATTGATGGCTGCGGAGCAGTTGCATGCGGCCGTCATCGCCGAGGCTGGCCGACATGATGCCGCGCGGATCGGGAGTGACGATCGGTTTCCTGGCTGGAGCATCCGCTTCAGGTTCTTCCTCACGTTGCTGCGCGCCCTCTGCCTTGGCTGGCGGCAACACGTCGGTGGCGACGGCAGCGGGTTGTTCGGCGGCGAATAGTGCCGCCGGCTCGATGTCCGACGCGGCGTCATCTGGTTTTGATTCGGTGGTTCTGCGTTTTGCTCTGGCCATGTTCTGACTCCCGCCCGGTTGGATCGTTGAATGCGAAGTGCGGCCTTGGGCCGCGTCCTCCTCTTGTGCTAGCGCATGATCATGCGTTTGAAAAGTATTTTCTGTGACGACGCCGCGCGGCCGGATTGGGATCACGTCGTGCTCCGTCGGATCGTCGCTGGCGGATTCCGGCCAGGTGTGGCCGGGATGCCCCGCTTCGGCATGCGGATGAAAGATCGCCGGCAGGATGATTTCCACCGGGGGGATCTCCTCGGCAATATCGGGGAGAGGGGAGGGCGCTTCCGCCGCCTCTGCTTCCGTTGCCGCCGCGCGGCGGCGGATGCGGGCGGTGACTGGCTCCTCGGCGCGGGCGGCGGTGCGGGCGCTGAGGCGCTCGGGCGCGGCCTCGATGCTGTTGGCGGCTTTGAGCGTCTTGATGCGTTCGGCCAGTTCGGCGACGGGCGGCAACTCCGCGCCCGGCGTAGGTGCCGATTGCGACAGCCCGGCCTTGAGCTGGTCGCGTAAAGCGGTCAGTTCGGTGATGTAACCCTGGTGCGGGAAGGGCGCGCCGAGGCGGGATTGGTAGTCGCGCTGCTGGCCTTCGGCGAGCGCCAGGTCGCGGCTTGCGGCGTCGCACTGGGCGTCGTAGCTATCGGCCAGGCGCAGGACGGCGTTCATGACGGCGCGCGGGCCGTGGGCGTCGCGGTAGAGCGTGCCGTGCCGCGCCGTTTTCCCCTCCAGGTAAACCTCCGCCTGTCCGCCCGGATGCTGGATCAGCCCAAAAGCCAGCCCGCGAAACTCCCCGAGCGGGTAGCGCTTGGTGGTGTTCACCATGTCGGGCAGGGCGTTGAGCAGTTTCGCCAGCGCCGGCAGCGTGTCGCCCGGCGGGCAGGCGCGGCCATTGATGACGGTCGCGTCATGCTCGTGGCTGCTGGCGGTGGCCTGGTCGGCGGTCAAGGCGGCGAGGCGTTGCGACACGCGCTCGATGGTGCCCGGCAGGTCGCGCAAATGGCGGCGGGCGAGGAATTGCTCGTCCTCGTGGTTTTTCCTGATGATGGCGAGCCGGTGCAGCTCGGCGTCGGCCTCGGCCAGCGTCAGCACCGCCGGGTTGCCCGAGGCGATCGCCTTCACCTCGGCGTAGGACAGTTCCTGGCCGCCGATATCCTCGGCGCGCCGTAGCGCCGACTGGCCGGTCATGACTTGCGCGATAAAACGTGCTTTGGTTTCTAATGCCTGCCACATGTACGAATCAAAAGATCCTTGTGTGACGTATCTGTAGATCGCCACTTCCTCATTGTCGTTGCCCTGGCGCAGGATGCGGCCTTCGCGCTGCTCGACTTCGGCCGGCTTCCACGGCGCGTCGAGATGGTGCAGCGCCACCAGACGCTTCTGGACGTTGGTGCCGGTGCCCATTTTCTGGGTCGAGCCGATCAGGACGCGCACCGCGCCCTGGCGCACTTTCTCGAACAGCGCCTGTTTCTTGGCGTCGGAATCGGCGTCGCCGACGGCGGCGATCTGTTCGCGCGGAATGCCGCGCTCCACCAGCTTGGCGATGACCTCGTCATAGACGGAAAATCCCCAGGACGTCGGATTGACGCCCATATCGCAGAAGATCATCTGGGTGCCGCGCGTGGGCGCGCTACGCTCCCACACGGCGGCGACGTTGCCGACGAGGGCGTTGATCTTGGCGTCGGGGAAATCCCCGGCGCTGGCCGAGAGCAATCGGGCGTCGAGGGCGAGCTTGCGGCCGTCGGTGGTGATGGAAAGCGCGTTGTCCTCGCGGGGATCGACTTTCTGCGAGCGGATGCGCTCGTAGCGGGCGACCAGTTGCTGCTGGAGGGCGTCCTGTTCCTCCGACATCGGGCAGGCGACGATGGTGGCTTTGCCGCCCTCCAGGCGCGGGGTGGGGAGGTTGAGCATTTCCGCCGTCTGCACGTCGGCATAGGCACGGAACATCTGCTGCAACTCGGGCAGGTTGACGAAGCGGGCAAAGCGCGAGCGGGGTTTGAGGCTCTTGCCGTCGGGAGAGATTTCCATGGTGTCGACGACCTCGCCGAAGGTGGCGGCCCAGGCGTCGAAATGCTCGATGCCGCGTGATTTCAGCCCCTCGGGATCGAGGAATCTTTGGATTGTGTACATCTCGACCATGGTGTTGGAAATCGGCGTGCCGGTGGCAAACGTCACGCCGTGGCCGGGATGCTTCTCACCGAGGTAGCGGGCTTTCATGAACAGGTCGAAGGCGCGCTCGCTGCCGCCGGTCTGGATGCCGGCGACGCGCTCCATCTTGGTCGGCGTCTCCAGATTCTTGAAATAATGCGCCTCATCGATGAAGATGTGATCGACGCCTAATTCGTCGAAGACGAGGCCATCGTCCTTCTTGTCCTCGGCCAGCAGGTCTTTCAGGCGCTCTTCGCGCTTGGCCTTCTGTTTCTCGATGGTCTTGATGATGTTGCGCTGCGCCCCGCTCTTGGCGGCGGCGCTGTCGACGAGCAAGGCGTCGTATTCGGCGATCTGCTCGCGCAGGAAGCGTTCCTGGTAGTCCTTCGACATGCCGATGCGCTCGAAGCTCGAATGGGTGACGATGATGCCGTCCCATTGGCCGCTGGCGATCTTGGCGGTGAGCAGCTTGCGCCGTTCCCTGGTGAAATCCTCCTTGCCGGCGACGAGCAAATGGGCGTTGGGATAGAGCTGCATGAACTCGCGCGCGAATTGCTCCAGCATATGGTTGGGCACGACATACATCGGTTTCTTCGCGAGTCCCGCTTCCTTTAGCTTCATGCCGGTGGCGGCCATCGTGAAGGTCTTGCCGGCCCCGACGCAGTGGGCGAGCAGCGTGTTGCCGCTGCTCATGCCGCGCCACACCGCATCCTTCTGGTGCGGATTCAGATGCACGTTCTGGTTCATGCCGGGGAAATCGAGATGGCCGCCGTCAAAAATGCGTGGGCGCAAATTGTTGTAGGTGTCGTTGTAGAGCCGGACGAGCGATTCCGTGCGCTCAGGATCGCGGAAGATCCACGAGCGGAATTTCTCCTTGATCAGCTTCTGCTTCTCCTTGGCGGCGAGCGTGTCCTCCTGGTTGACGACGCGCTGCTCACCGTTCGGCCCGTCGATCGTGTCGTAGATCAGCGGGGTTTTCATGTTGAGGGCGAGGTCGAGCAGCCACACGCCGTTGGCCCGTGGCGTGCCGTATTCGCTGGTGGCGGCGACGGAAGCTTGCGTGGAGTAATCGGCCTCGACGCTCCACACCGCGTCTTTCTTCAGATGCCCGACCTGCACCGAATTGGGCGCGACGCGGAACAGTTCGGCGGCGAACGCCTGGATGTCGCGCGCGGGAATCCATGGTGCGCCGAGGTTGGCGTCGATATCGCCCGGCAGCACGTCCTCGGGCTGCACTTGTTTCAGCGCCTCGGCGTTGCCGGTGAATTCCGCTCCGGCGGCGAGCGCTTGCGCGAGCTTGGCGCGCACGTTGCCCGACAAATAATCATCGGCGGTCTGCCAGGATTTGGTTTCGGGATCGCGGTAGATCAGGTCGCCCAGTTCAGCGATGACCTGCTCCTCGGGCTTGCCGTAGAGGCTGGCGATCAGCTTCAAATCGACCGCGCCGCTGCGGTCGAGCGACACCAGCAACCCTTCCTCGGCGGAATTGACGTGCGTCACCGGCGGCGTCGGGCCGACCACGTCCTTGGTCATGATGGCGGCTTTGGCCGCCTTGCCGGTGATCTCGT
>DAIMKK010000296.1:0-4317 GCA_036721745.1 Pseudolabrys sp.
CTGAAGCAGCCGATCACCCGGGTGCAGTTCACCGCTGAGGATCATGCGGCGGATTGGTGTGGGCCGGTGCGAATCGTCGGCCACGCGAACGTTAATCATGAGGATCTCACGCGAGAGGCGAGCGTCGGCGCGGTAATCTGGCCCGTGCCCCCGAATCCGCAGGAACGGGCGATCTCGAGACTGGCCGAGGATTTCACGTTGGCCGTGAGCGGCGAGGAACAGGAGCCAATCGCGTTTGACCTAAGCGATAAACCGTATGAGGTCAACGTCGGCGGAAAGGCGAAGATTGCCGTGAAGATTCGGCGGAGCCTGGCCGTCAATACGCCGGTCAAGATTACCGCCGGTGGACTGGGAGTTGCTAATGCCGGCCCGGAATTGACCCTCGCGGCCGACGCCTCCGAAGGCACGCTCGAAATTGACGTCGCGCAGCAGAAGCTTTCGCCCGGCACGTACACGTTTTTCCTGCAAGCTCAGTCGCAAGTGACATACCTGCGGCGAAACTTCCCAACACCGGGCACGAAAGGCGATGCGAAGAAGACGCCGCAGAATCTGCAAGCGACGTGTTATTCTCCGGCGCTGATTCTCAACGTTGTTCCGCGAGGCAAGGCAAAGGAAAAGTAACGTGCGATCATCCCGCGACTTTGCGCGAACAGTCCTGGCCGTAACGCTCTGCGCAGCGTTCGCGCTGTCGTCACGGACGGCCGCCGGGCTTGGCGCGGACGACGTTAAAGCGATTCCCGTCGGCGATGTGAATCGTTCGACTCCGGTCGATTTTGAGAAGGACGTGCTTCCGATCCTGAGCACCAGCTGCCTGGCGTGCCACAACAAGAGCAAGGCCAAGGCGAAGCTGGTCCTGGAAACGCCGGCCGACATCCGCAAAGGCGGCGACAGTGGTCCGGCGGCCGTTCCGGGAAAAGGGCTGGACAGTCTATTGGTCAAGGCGGCGGCTCACGCGGCGGATGTGGATTCGCCGATGCCTCCGCCGCACAACAAGGCCAATGCTCCGGATCTCAACTCCGCGCAGCTCGGGCTGATCCGCTTGTGGATCGACCAGGGCGCCGGCGGGGAAGTCCGTGGCACCTCCGCCGCGCCCAAGTGGGTTACCCTCGTGCCGGGCGTGCAGCCTATCTATGCCGTGGCGGCAACGGGCGACGGGCAATTTGCCGCATGCGGCCGTGGCAATCGCATCGACGTTTACAACCTGCCCACCGGCCGCCTTGTGGCGCACCTGACCGACCCGCGGCTCGGCAGTGCCACCCCGGGCGCGGCGCACCGCGACCTGGTCGAATCCCTCGCGTTCAGCCCGGACGGAATGCTGTTGGCATCTGGAAGCTACCGCGAAATCAAACTCTGGCGTCGACCGTCGGCGGTGAAGAAGTTCGACCTGGCCGGGCTGGGTGAGGCGACGCAATGCGCCGCGGTCAGCCCCGATCTGAAGCTTGTCGCCGTGGGCGATGCCGATGGAAAGATCCGGCTGTTCAATATGTCGAATGGGAAATCCTCGGGTGAATTGAGCGGCCACGACGCGGCTGTCACGGCACTTTGTATTTCCCCCGATGGAAATCGCCTTGTCTCTGTCTCCACCGACATGACAGCGCGCGTATGGGACCTGCACGCACGGAGTCTCCTCTTCAGGATCGAAACGCCCTGCGAATTGCGCGCAGTGGCCTGGGTCAATGGCGGAAAGCGCTTCGCCGCCGGCGGCGCGGACGGGATAATCCGGCTTTGGACCGTCCCCAATTCCGTGGGGTCTGAGATCCGTCGCGCCACGGAACTCAAAGGCCACGAAGGCGCCGTCAACGCCTTGGCCGGCTTTCCGTCCATGGACAAGCAGATTCTCTCCGGCGGTGAAGACGGGACGCTTCGGATCTGGAATGTCGACAGCGGCCGGGTCCTTCGCGAGGTGAAACACGGTTCGGCGGTGATTGCGGTGGCTGTGAGCAAAGATGGAAAGCGATTTGCCTCGGCCGGCCTGGACAACGCCGTCAAGCTGTGGAACGGGCAGGATGCAAAGCAGTTGGCAGAATCCAGGGGTGATCCGGCGTTGTTTGCTTCCTCGGTCAATGCGAACCGAGCGCTTGCCTTGGCCATGGCCGAAATCGGATATTGCAAGGTGCGGGTCTCCGTCGCCGAAAAGGATGCAAAGGCCCAAACCGATCGACTTCAAAAGGCGAAGACTGCGCTCGCCGCGGCGGATGCCGATATCGTTGCCCGGCAGCGTGCCGCGTCCACGGCAAAAGCCTCACGCGATGCCGTTGATGCCCAAATCGTTGCGCGAAAGCGAACAGCGGACGCGCTCACCCAGGCGGAGGAACTTCTCAAGTCGTTGCAGTCATCGCTCGGTGCCGGCAAGAGCGGTGAAAGCGCCGGCGCTGAAGAGCTCGCGCAAGTCACCGCCGCCGCCGAGTCACTCAAGAAGGCCGCGGCTGCGCTTTCGGCGATGAAGCTCGATGACCGGAAGAAGACCATCGAGGCGGCACTTGCCAAGTCGACGGCAGATTTGAAGAAGTCGACGGCTGCAAGAACGACCGCGGCTCAGGAGGCCACCGCCGCCGGGCAGACCGCCGACGCCGCCGCCCAGCAGCTCAGCAATGCCATGGAGATTCTGAAAGCTGCCGAAACGGTCCGCGCGCAGCGCGAAACGGCAGTCGCGTCGGCAAAGCAGGCCTTCGCCCAGTCGGCCCGGCCAATGCGTTCGGTTGCATTTTCTCCCGATGGTTTGCTGCTTGCCGCCGCCGGGGACGACGGGATTATCCGCACCCTCTATTCCGAGACGGGTACGCTCTGCAAAGTGATTGCAGATCGCCAACCGGCGCTGCGCTCGGTCGCCTTCATTGGCGCCGGCGTGCTCCTGGCCTTTGACCAAGCGGGCCGCGCCGCGTCCGCCTGGGATCTGTCTTCCCCCTGGAAGCTGGAGCGCACGCTCGGCTCGGCCGATGGGCCGTCGCCCATCGCCGACCGTGTGACTTCGCTCGATTTCAGCCCGGACGGAAGCGTGCTGGCCTCGGGCGGGGGAATTCCCTCGCGCGGGGGAGAAGTGAAACTGTGGGACCTCACGAGTAATAAGCAGCCGCGATCCTTCGACGAGGTGCACGTAGATACCGTCACGTGCATTCGGTTCAGCCCAGACGGCAAGCGCTTGGCTTGCGCCTCGGCCGACCGTTTTGTGCGCTTGATCGACCCCGCCACCGGAAAAGTCGCGCTGTCTCTGGAAGGTCATCAGCACCACGTTCTGGGCGTCGCCTGGCGGCGCGACGGCCACATGATCGCCAGCGCCGGCGCCGACAACACGCTTCGCTTCTGGAATGCCGACACCGGCGAGCGGGACGCCATCGTGGCGGCGTTCGACAAAGAAGTCACCGCGGTGTGTTTCATAGGCGACGGCAATCTGGCTCTGGCGGCCTCTGGAGATGGGCTGGTCAGAGCCTTCAACGGCGACGGGGCCGAAGTCCGTTCGTTTTCGGGCCCGGCCGGCTTTGTTTATGCGGCTTGTGCCACGCCCGACGGGGCGATCATCCTGGCCGGCGGAGAGGACGGAATTCTCCGAGCGTGGGACGCTGGTACTTCACGACCGATCGCCAGTTTCAAACCTGAAGAACCTACTGTTCGCTTGATCCCGTAGGTTCTCGACGCGGCGAGGGTATGCAATTTCTGATTCAGCTCGCACTTTCCAAAGGCACTTGGGTCTCAGATATCATCAGCCAAATCACGCTTTGGAATAAATTCTTGGAGGTCGCGTTGTTGGATGGGCTGCGAGCCGGATCAATTGCGTTGTATAAATCCGGACTGGTGTCAGAGGAACTCCGCCATCACATCGATACCCTTGAACGATTAGCGAACGCTAGTCAGTTCTTGTCCCGCGTTTTGGGCTTCGTGACCTCTGGGCTTAGCTTGGGGCTGAACGGGTTAGCGTCAGCGGCACGAGATAATGTAGTCAAGTAGTCATGGGAGGTGTGATGCGATCTGAACGGTTCCTTCCAGCGATGCTCGCTGTTGCGATGCTGCTCGCAGGCGGCACTACAGCATTGTTTAGCGGACTTACCAAGGGCACGCCGCCAGCGACGGCCACCGCTTGTATCGCGTTGGGGGTACTCGTATACGTGATGGCCATTGGCTTTTTGTTGAGCGGGCTCGGTATTCTCCCCGAGAAGCGTCACGGAAACGACGGCAAAACGAAGATGCAAGGTTCGGATGTGGACCGGCACGACCCTGGCCAGCGCCCCCGATGACGATGCCTACGACGAGCAATACGGTCGCGCGAAGCTAGTGCTCTGTCACACAATGATTTTAGGGTAGACCGACTTCAGCTTGACCCGC
>DAIMKK010000297.1:0-4316 GCA_036721745.1 Pseudolabrys sp.
AAGCTCAAACTTAAATCCTTAACGCTTCGTTAATCTGCCAAAGTAGTGCTAGGGCATGGATTCATAAACGGGCGGCCAAATGCCTACGTCGATACACCGACCAATGTCCGTTATTGGAGGTAAGGCGGAGATCGCGCTGCCTTCTCGGTCTATCTGTTTATTACTCTGGGCAGACAACCACTATTTCGCTCTGCGGCATCCCCATCCTACGGCGGCTGACCGCCTTTGAAAGGATGAAAAGGAAGAGTCTTGGATGCCGCGTAAAAAGTCCAATGAGATCAGAGGCACCAATGTCCCAAACGTCATGCTTTAGCAATTGCTAAACGAAACTCGCATATACCGTAAATCGGCGTTTATCATGTCGAACGACATGCCAGCCCGTGCCCAACCTAGGCCAACCACAGGACGTGGTCCTAAGAATCATGAGTGCTCATCTCGCATTCATCCATGAGATCGACAACGCCATCGCGCAAAGTTCAAGCGCTCGGCGCGCCGAGATGACTCGGCGCCTCACGGATCTCTTTCTGGTCGACGCAAACAAATATTCCGACGATGAGTTTGATCTGATTGACGACGTCTTTGTCCGGCTCATCGCGACAATCGAGGAGGCTTCGCGGGCGTTGTTGGCGAGTCGTCTTGGACCAATGTCCAAGGCGCCGCCCAAGATCCTGCGCGCCTTGGCGTGCGACGACGCAATTTTTGTCGCTTCCTCCGTCCTCATGCACTCCGAAAGACTCGACGACCTGACCGTGATCGAATGTGCCAAGACCAAAAGCCAGAACCACTTGTTTGCAATTTCGCGCCGAAAAAAACTTCCCGAGGCGGTGACCGACGTTCTGGTCGAGCGCGGAGATCAACGAGTTGTGCTAAGCACGGCCCAGAATGCTGGAGCCAAATTTTCCAATAACGGTTTTACAGTTCTCATCAAACGATCGGACGGCGACGACCAGCTTGCTAGTTGCGTGGGGACCCGGCCGGATCTTACCCCGCAACTGTTCGAACAACTGCTCGAAGCTGCATCAGAAACGGTTCGCGCCAAGCTGAAGGCGGAGAGTCTGCATGCAAGACGTAAGATCGATCACGTTGTCAGCGACGTGACCTCGCGGATTCGCATCCAAGCCACCATCCAATCGCAAGAATTCGCGGCGGCTGGGGTGCTCGTCGATTTGCTAGAACGGTCAGGGCAATTGAATGCGGCCAAATTGGAGGCCTTTGCCAAGGCCGACCGGTTTGAGGAGACGGTGGTTGCGCTCGCAGTTATGTCGGGAATACCTACGGACGTCGTTGCACGAAAATTGAGCGATGAATTCGCAGAATTTACGTTGATCTTGGCCAAAGCGGTCAATTTATCCTGGCCGACGACCAGAACGATCCTGACGCTCGGCGCCAGAATGCATCGATGCACGGCAACCGAAATTGAACAAGGCCTGACCGATTTCCAGCGCGTCAATCGACAGAGTGCTCTTCGAAATCTCGCTACTCTCCGGACAAATGGACCCGCTGACACATTAAGATAAATTGTAAGTATCCGATTTCCCTTCTTGGCGCTTCGCCTTGCAAGCCACAAAAAATTGAAACCGTCGCTTAACCAGGCGCGCCATAGACTATGCGCCACTCTGTGGGAATTCGAGAATTATAGGTTCTGTGGATTTCTTGAGGGTGCCGTTATGGCCTCACGCGTATCATTGCACCGTTGGCTGCTGCGCGAAATTCGGCCGGCCTATGTGCTGCTTGTATTGGTCGCCTTCGTCGTCGCCTTTTTCAGCTATTTCATCGATTGGCCCACGGTCCGGCGCGAAAGCGCGGCGCGGCCCAACAGCGGCAATGCGGCGCGGCCCAAGGGCGAAAATATTGAACAGCACTATACCGGTTCGATCATTATTCCCACTGGCAACGGTCTGTGCTGGACATTCATCCTCAACAACCGCACCGAACGAATGCAGGATGGAGGTTTTTTAAAATGCGACGAGGCCGCGCGCCTTTTTGCCGGGAATAATACGCACGAAGGGATGGATATGTTGCGCCTGCGCGAAGTTGGCAAAGCATTTCGCCACAAGAGCGATTAGCCAGGGTGTACTGGCGAATGTCTGTTTTTTTGAGGACACGCGCTAGCCGTCCGACAGCGGATGCAGGTCGCGCACCATTGCCTTCAGCCGCTCTTCCAGTACGTGGGTATAAATCTGCGTGGTCGAGATGTCGGCATGCCCGAGCAACGTCTGCACCACGCGCAAATCGGCGCCGTTGTGCAGCAGGTGACTGGCAAAGGCGTGGCGCAGCACGTGCGGGCTCAAGCGTTCAGGTGCGATGCCGCAGGCCGACCCGAGCGTCTTCAATTCGCGCGCGAAATGCTGGCGGGTGAGGTGACCCTGTTCGCCGAACGACGGGAACAGCCATTTCGACGCCGCCTTCGGTTCAGACTCGCCGCGCATCTTCAGGTACTCGGTCATGGTGCGCTTGGCCGACTGGTTGAGCGGCACCAGGCGTTCCTTGCCGCCTTTGCCGCGCACGACCAACATTCTTTGATCGCGCCGCGCCGCGGCGGCCGGCAACGCCACCAGTTCGGAGACGCGCAGGCCCGTTGCGTAAACGACTTCGAGCAGGCACAGCAGCCGCGCCGCGCGCAGACGGGCGGCCGGCGGCTGCTTTTCGTCTTCCATCGCTTTGCGCGCCTGCGCCAGCAAGCCGTCAACCTCGGCGATCGAGAGAACCTTCGGAACGTTGCGCCCGCGCTTGGGTCCCTCCAGCACCGCCGCCGGATCGTCGCCGCGTTTTCCTTCGGCGTAGAGGAAGCGATAAAGCTGGCGCACCGCCGACAGCCGCCGCGCCAGCGAGGAGGCCTTGAAGCCACGCTCTGCCAGCGAGCCGAGAAATCCGCGCAAGTCGTCGGTGTCGGCGCCGGCGATCGTTCGTCCGGCGGCGTGCAAATGGCTGCCAAGATCGGCGAGGTCGTTGCGATAGGCGTCGAGCGTATTTTTGCCGGCGCCGCGCTCGGCCGCCAGCATGTCGAGGAACAACTCGACCAGCGCTTCATCGGATGCTGGGCGGGCCATCGCCTGGCGCGCTCCGGCGCTAAGGCTTTTTGAGGAATTTATCGGGCGGGATCGTCACCACGATCTCGCGCGGCGGGTATTTCACGAAATTGGCAAGCGAGAACACCACGACATAGCCGATCCCGCCGACAAGGCCGACGAAAACCAGAAATTTGAACAGGCTCGGCATGGTCGAAATCCGGCGGCGGCCCGCGCCAAACGGGCGAAATTCGCATGTGTCCGGCCCGGGTCCTTAACCAGGGTTAAGAGCCGCCCACGCGGTTGTCTCAATTGCTGGTATATGGAACCGTGGCGTCGATTTGGAACTCTAGCATGGCTAACAGTGCCATTCAAAAAACGGCGGAAAACGGACCGGAATCGGCGATCGTGCGCGCGCTCGGCAGCCGTTCCATCGTGCTGGTCGGCATGATGGGCGCCGGCAAGTCGTCGGTCGGCCGCAGGCTCGCCGCCCGGCTCGGCATTGCCTTCGTCGATGCCGATACCGAGATCGAAAGCGCCGCCGGAATGACCATTGCGGAAATCTTCGCCAAGCACGGCGAGCCCTATTTCCGCGCAGGCGAAAAGCGCGTGATCGCCCGGCTTTTGGACAACGGCCCGCAGGTATTGGCGACCGGCGGCGGCTCGATCATGGACCAGGCGACCCGCGACCTGATCCACATCAAGGGCATATCGGTGTGGCTGAAGGCCGATCTCGACGTGCTGGTGAAGCGCACCAAGCGGCGTAACGACCGCCCGCTCGCCGACAAGATGAAAGATCTGCTGCAGGAGCGCGAGCCGGTCTATGCGCTCTCCGACATCGTCGTGCAGTCGCGCGACGAACCGCACGAAAACATCGTCGACGAAATCATCGCCAATCTGCCGAAGCCGCTCGGTATCGTCGGCGCGGAGGACTAGCCATGACCGCGCCGCTGCGTGCCAGCGAGCCGATTATCGTGCCGGTCGCCTTGGGCGCGCGCGCCTACGAGCTCGTCATCGGCCGCGGCCAACTCGCGACGCTGGGCGCGCGCATCAAGGCGCTGCGCGCCGCCGCCAAGTGCGTAGTCGTGACGGACGAGAACGTCGCGCAGAAACACCTCGCGGCGTGCCAGGCTGCGCTGGAAGCCGCCGGTATCGCCAGTTCGCCGATCATGGTGGCGCCGGGCGAGGGCTCCAAAAACTACGCAACGTTCGAAACCGTGTGCGAGGCGATCATTGCCGCGCGTATCGAGCGTAACGATCTGGTGGTCGCGCTCGGCGGCGGGGTGATCGGCGATCTCGCCGGCTTCG
>DAIMKK010000298.1:0-2604 GCA_036721745.1 Pseudolabrys sp.
GAATTTCTCCGAGATTGACCGCGCCCGGCTGCGGCGTCGCCTTTTCCGACCAGGCCAGATAGTCCGCGTACGCCACCGCCGCCTCGCCTTGCCACGCGATCTCGTTCGGCGGCTGCAAGCCTTCCAGCGCCGAGCAGAACGCGGTCGGCGCCGCGTTGATGGCGAGCGTCGGGTGATAGACGCGGCCGAGTTCCTCTGCGCCCGGATGCACATGCACCAGCTTCATCTGCGGCTCGGGAATGTTGAGCAGCGTGTAGCCCTGCGTCGCCATCTCGCTCAGGCGTCCGCCGATCAGCAGCACCAGGTCGGCGCCTTTCACGCGCGCGAGCAATTTCGGATTGGGTCCTATTCCTAAGTCGCCGGCGTAACAAGGATGCAACCCGTCGAACAAATACTGGCGGCGAAAGGTGGTCGCCACCGGCAGCGCGAAGCGCTCGGCAAAGCGCATTAGCGCGGCGCAGGCTGATTCCGACCAGCGGCTGCCGCCCACCAGCGCGATCGGGCGTTTGGCGGACCACAACATTTTTTGCAGCCGGCTCATATCGGTCAAGCCCGGCCAAATTTCCGCCGGTTCGAACGCTTTCGCGTCCGGCACCATGGCGCGCTCGACCAGCATGTCCTCAGGGATCGCGATTACCACCGGCCCGGGCCGGCCGTTGCAGGCGGTGTGGAAGGCGCGCGAGACCAGTTCCGGAATGCGCGCGGGGTCGTCGATTTCGGTCGTCCATTTGGCGATCGAGCCGAACACCGCGCGGTAGTCGAGTTCCTGGAACGCCTCGCGCTCGCGCATGTGGCGCCCGACCTGGCCGACGAACACGATCATCGGTGAGGAATCCTGGCGCGCGATGTGGATGCCGGCCGAGGCATTGGTGGCGCCCGGCCCGCGCGTGACGAAGCAGATACCGGGGCGGCCGGTGGTCTTGCCGACCGCCTCGGCCATCACGGCGGCGCCGCTCTCGTGCCGGCAGACGGTGAGCGCGATTTTGGAATCGTGGAACGCGTCGAGCGCGGCCAGATAACTCTCGCCCGGCACGCAGAACACGTGGCGCACCCCGTGGATCGCCAATTGATCGATCAGGATTTCGCCGCCGGTCCGCGTGCCGTCATTGCTGCGCATCGATCTGCTCCGCCCTAGCCCGGTTTATTTCACTATCTTCGGCATCGCGATCGGCGGCGAGAACGCTGTCGGGACCATCAGGCAGTTCTTCTGCTCGACAATGTGCCCGGCCTTGGCGTTTTCGGCGAGGAAAACTTTCCAGTCCGGGTCCGCCGCCATCTTGGCGCGCTTGGCTTCGCGATCGGCGGCGCTCTCATAGACCCAGATATGGGTGTACGTGTTCAACTCGCCGGTTTCGGCCACCGCATAACAAAGCGGTTCGCCCATATAGCGAAGCTGCACCGGGTAGCCGTACTTTTTGTAAAGTTCGAGTTGCGCCGCGACACGGCCAGGCAGGGTCCTATAAGTCCGAACATCTAAGAGCACGTAGCTCCTCCCTCGAATGGGCCGTTTTGGCACGGCGATGGGGCGCACTCTCCCGGGCCGCCGGGCGCCGGTCAATAGACTTCGGAGTGAGCGCAGGGCTCGAATGCGAAAGTGAATTCGCCGCTCAGCTCGCCGGCTCTACCGAGATTACCTGGTAGGTATGCGTCTCGCCGTCCTCGTTGCGGATCGAGACATATTCGCCGGGGCGGAACGCATGGGCGCCAAAGCGGTAGCCGCTCTCGTCGTCATCCTCGGCGGTCTGGTCGTAGTCGAACACCCAGCGCGCATGCTCAGGGCCACCCGGTTTGTGCACCAGGAAGCCGTGTTCGTCGTCCTCGCCTTCCCAGAACCGGCGGACGCCGCAATGCTCGCGATTGCTTTGCCAGAGCTTCACGTCGATATGGCTCTTGCTATCGAGCGGGGCGACGAATTCGTAACCATGGCGCGCCGAGCCCTGCGGGAATTCCTTGGAGCGGGCGAGATTGAGCCTGATGCGCTTGAACGTGTGCGGCAGCGTGGTCACGACAACCTCCATCCTCAAACGGGTAGGTTTATTTGCCGTATCATGACCTTATCCGGCCGAGACGTGCATTGATTTGGATCAGCCCGGCGATATTGGCCGGATCGATAATAACGTCAACCCGAGGACGAGGATGAACCCGGCCGGAACCTCGCAGCAGGCGGTAATCGATTTTCTTGGCAACCCCGCAACTTATGGCGGCGCGCCGGTCAAGCGGATCGACACCCACGCCGCGACGGTATTTCTGGCAGGCCCGCGCGCGCTCAAGATCAAGCGCGCCGTGCGCTTTGCGTTCCTCGATTATTCGACGTTTGACCGGCGTAAGGCCGCATGCGCGGCCGAGCTTGAGGTTAATCGTCCCTATGCGCCCGCAATCTACCGCCGCGCCGTGGCGATCACGCGTGAAAGCGACGGCGCGCTCGCCATCGGCGGCGAGGGTGAGCCGGTGGAATGGGCGGTGGAGATGCGCCGCTTCGACGAAGCCAACGTCGACCGCGCCAGTCGTTAGATGCGCGAACTCGTTTGCGAACGCTGCGGCACAGACTTCACCTGCGGCAAGGGCGCACCAGGCTGTTGATGCGAACAGATCGCACCCACACCC
>DAIMKK010000298.1:2614-4314 GCA_036721745.1 Pseudolabrys sp.
GCGCTCGCCGACGCGCTTGGGCGAGCGGTGGCGCTCGCGCACGCGGCGGCCCCGGTCATCGCCGATGCCAAATTTATCGATACGCTTGCCGAGATCATCGCGCAGAACGACGCCGAGCTGCGCGCTTCGCCCGAACTTTTTCCGTCCGATGCGGTGAACGCACAGACCGCCGCGACGCGCGGCGCATTCGAGCGCGTGCGGGGGCTGCTCATCGCACGCGAACAAGCCGGCCTGGTGCGGCGCTGCCCCGGCGATCTGCATCTCGGCAATATCGTTTTGCTCGACGGCGCGCCGGTGCTGTTCGACGCCATCGAATTCGATCGCAAGATCGCCACCGTCGACGCGCTCTACGATCTCGCCTTCCTGCTGATGGACCTGATCGAGCGCGGGCTGAAGCCGGCGGCCAATATCGTGCTCAACCGCTATCTCAACGAGACGCGGCGGGCCGAGGACCTCGATGCGCTCGCCGCGCTGCCGCTGTTCCTGTCGCTACGGGCGGCTATCCGCGCCAAGGTGACCGCGGCGCGGCGCCCGCAAGGCGTCGAACGCGCGGACATCGCACAAAGCGCGCGTGACTATTTCGCGCTCGCCGGCAAATTGCTGGCGCCGCCACCGCCGGTCCTGCTCGCGGTGGGCGGGCTGTCGGGCACCGGCAAGTCGCTGCTCGCCCGCGCGCTCGCGGCCGACATTATGCCCGCGCCGGGCGCGGTGGTGATGCGCAGCGACGTCGAGCGCAAGACCATGTTCGGGATCGCCGAAGACGATCGTTTGCCGCAGGCCGCCTACGCCCGCGAGGTCACGGCACAGATCTACGCGGCACTCGTCGACAAGGCGCGCCGGGTGATCGCAGCCGGCCATTCGGCCATCGTCGATGCGGTGTTTGCCGACGAAGGGGAGCGGGCGGCGATCGCGCAGGCCGCTCGGCCAAGCGAATTCCACGGGCTGTTCCTGACCGCCGATCTCAGCGTTCGGCTTGCCCGCGTCGGCGGACGCCAGGGCGATGCCTCCGATGCCGATGCGGCGATCGCCCGCAGCCAAGAGCAATACGATCTCGGCGCCCTACAATGGACGCCGGTCGACGCCTCCGGCACGCCGGAGGAAACATTGCGCCGCACCAAGGCGGCGCTTGGCCTTGCATGAGCCAAGCTATGCATCCGCCGGCCCGCTGCCCCGCCGCCCTCCCCCTTGGCGTTCCATGCAAAATCGATAGCTTCGTCCGCCAGACGGACTCCTGACCGGGACGCCAATGAACGCTGCGCAACGCTCGACGATTTCCGCGCGCCATTTGGCGGTCGGGCTCACCGGCTATTGCGCCTTCATCAATCTCTATGCCCCGCAGTCGATCCTGCCGCTGCTTTCGCACGAATTCAACGCCAGCGCCGCCGAGGTCTCCACCATCATCACCGTCAGCACTTTGGCGGTGGCCGTGACGGCGCCGTTCACCGGCGCGGTTGCAGACGTGCTGGGGCGCAAGCGGGTGATCGTCGCGGCGATGTTCGTGCTGGTGGTGCCGACCTTGATGGTGGCAATGGCGGATAGCCTGTCGGCACTGATTTTCTGGCGCGCCGTGCAGGGGCTGGTGCTGCCGCCGATCTTCGCGGTCACCGTCGCCTATATTGGCGACGAATGGCCGCGGCAGGAAGCCACCACCGCCGCCGGCATTTACTCGTCGGGGTCGAGCCTGGGCGGATTCAGCGGAC
>DAIMKK010000299.1:0-4306 GCA_036721745.1 Pseudolabrys sp.
AAGCGGACATCAGGCGGGGCATGCGCGTCGCCCTTTGGCTGAACGTTTATAATACCTCGACTACGTTCATTCCGCCGGCTGGATGCCGGGGCCGCGTTTGATGAAGGTGAAGCTGCGGCCGCCGAGCCGACGGTGCAGCCGGTCGAGCAGCAGATAGATCACCGGCGTGGTGTAGAGCGTGAGTGCTTGTGACACCAAGAGCCCGCCGATGATGGTGATGCCAAGCGGACGGCGCAGCTCGGAGCCGGGGCCAGTCGCGATCACTAACGGCAAGGCGCCGAGCGCCGCCGCGAGCGTAGTCATCAATATCGGCCGGAAACGCGCAAGGCAGGCTTCGTGAATGGCCTCGCGCGGCGGCAAGCCGCGCCGGCGTTCGCCGTCGAGCGCGAAGTCCACCATCATGATGCCGTTCTTCTTCACGATGCCGATCAAAAGAATGATCCCGATGAATGCGATCACAGTGAGTTCGGTGTTGAATAGTTGCAAGGCAACCAGCGCGCCCAAGCCCGCCGAAGGTAGGGTGGAAATAATGGTGAGCGGGTGCGCCAGGCTCTCGTACAGCACGCCGAGCACGATATAGACCGCGACCAGCGCGGCCAGCAGCAGCAGCGGCTGCGCGCCCACCGACTGTTTGAAGGCCCGCACGTCACCGGCGAATTCGGCATGGATCGTGTCGGGGATGTGCATGTTCGCCACGTCCCGTTCGATTTGCCCAGTGACGTCTTCGATCGTGGCGGTGGGCAGGATGTTGTAGGTGATGGTGACCGACGGGAACTGGCCCTGATGGTTCACCACCAGCGGTGCGATTCCGCGCTCGACATGCGCCACCTCCGATAGCGGCACCTGGGTGTTGCCGCCGCCCGCGACATAGACATGGGTGAGGTCGCTGGGATCGCGCTGATATTTGCGGTCCACTTCCAGGATCACGCGATACTGGTTGCGCTGCCGGTAGATGGTCGAGATTTGCCGCTGCGAAAACGCGTCGTTGAGCGCATTGTCGATGTCCTGGATTTTCACGCCGAGGCGCGCCGCCGCCGAGCGGTCGATGCTGACATTGGCCTGCAGGCCGCCTTGCTCGCGGTCGGTGGTGACGTCGGTCACGCCGGCGACCAGTTTCACCCGATCCATGACCTTGGGCACCCAGCTTTGCAGCGCGTCGATATCGGCGCTCCACAGCGTGAACTGGTATTGCGAATCGCTCTGCCGGCCGCCGACGCGGAGGTCCTGCGCCGGCACCATGAAGACGCGAATGCCGGGAATCTGATTGAGTTTGGCGCGCAGCCGCGCCACCACGGCTTGCGTGCTTACATTGTGACGGTCGGCTAGCGGCTTCAGGCTGATGAACATGCGGCCGCGATTGACCGAAGCATTGAATCCTGAGGCGCCGACCGAGGAGCCCAAGCCCGCCACCGCCGGGTCGGACAGCACGATGTCCATCGCCTTCTGCTGCAACAGCTCCATGGCTTCGAACGACACATCGGTCGAGGCCTGCGTGCCGCCGAAGATCAGCCCGGTGTCGTCCTGCGGGAAATAACCTTTCGGCGTCTTGATGTAGAGGCCGACGGTGAGCGCGATGGTGGCGACGAATACGATCAGCGCCAACGCATTGTGCTCAAGCACGAAAGAGAGCGTGCGGTCGTAGAAGCGTATGGTGCGCGCGAGTGCACCCTCGACCATGCGGTCGAGCCAGGTGGCGTCGTGGCTCGGCGGCGAGCGCACGAAATAGGCGCAGATCATCGGGGTCACCGACAGCGACACCACGGTCGACACCACGATTGCGAAGGCCAATGTCACCGAGAATTCGCGGAATAGCCGTCCGACAATGCCGCCCATGAACAACAACGGAATGAATGCGGCGATCAACGACACGCTGATCGACACCACGGTGAAACCGATCTGCTTGGCGCCCTTCAGCGTGGCGCGAAACGGGGAATCGCCTTTTTCCAGATAACGGAACATGTTCTCGATCATCACGATGGCGTCGTCGACCACGAAGCCTATGCAGACGGCGAGCGCCATCAGCGACAGATTGTCGATCGAGAACCCGGCCGCCCACATCGCCGCACAGGTGCCGGCGAGCGACAGCGGCACGGTGACGCCGGCGGCCATTGTCGGCGCGGTGCGGCGCAGGAACAGTGCCACCACCAGCATCACCAAAATGACGGTGGCGCCCAGTGTGAGCTGCATGTCGTGCACGCTGGCGCGGATGGTCTGCGTGCGGTCGGCCAGCACGGAGATATCGAGACCGGCCGGCACCCATTGCCGCAGTTCGGGCAACAGGTCGTAGATGCTGTCCACCGTGTCGATGACATTGGCGTTTGCCTGTTTGGTGACGATCAGCAGCACCGAGGGTTCCTTGTTGAACCAGCCGGCAGAGCGGCTGTTGCGCACGCTCGGGGTGATCGAAGCGATCGTGGACAGGCGGATCACGCTGCCGTCGACGGTTTTCACCACCAGCGGATTGTATTCGATGGGCGTGCGCAATTGGCTGTTGATGCCGATGGTGACGCCGCGCTTAGCCCCGTCGAAAGTGCCGAGCGGCCCGACCGCGTTGGAATTGGCGATCGCGGTGCGCACGTCTTCCATACTCACGCCCATGGCGGCGATGCGCGCCGGATCGACGCGTACACGAATGGCGGGCTGCTCGGAACCGGCCACGGTGACGTCACCGACGCCTTCCACTTGGGAGAGCCGCTGCGCGATGATGCTGTCGGCGGCGTCATAGACCTCGGCCGGCTGCAACGTCTTGGAGGTCAGCGCCAGGATCAGGATCGGCGCCGCCGCCGGATTGGCCTTGCGGAAGGTCGGCAGCGTGGGCAGGTCGCCCGGCAGATCACTGAGCGCGGCATTGAGCGCGGCCTGCACGTCGCGGGCGGCGCCCTCGATGCTGCGGCTCAAGTCGAATTGCACGGTGATGCGCGTGAGGCCGAGCGAGCTCACCGAAGTCAATTCGGTGACGCCGGAAATCTCGCCCAGCCGCCGCTCGAGCGGGGCCGCGACGGTGGCGGCCATGATGTTGGGATCGGCGCCGGGCCGGTTGGCGGTGACGAATATGGTCGGAAAATCCACGCTCGGCAGGCTGGCGACCGGCAGAAAGCCGTAGGCCACGGCGCCGACCAGGAATAGCCCGATAGCCAGAAGCGTGGTGCCGATCGGCCGGCGGACGAACGGGTACGAGAAATTCATGAACTACTCCGCCGGATGCGGCCGGACCTCGCCGGGCGCGGTCAGCCGCGCACGCAGCCGCTCCATGTAGAGGTAGATCACCGGCGTGGTGTAGAGCGTAAGCAACTGGCTGAGCAGCAGGCCGCCGACGATGGTGATGCCGAGCGGATTGCGCAGTTCGGAGCCGGTGCCGCTTTCGAGCGCCAGTGGCAGCGCGCCGAACAGCGCGGCCAGCGTCGTCATCATGATCGGGCGGAAGCGCAGCAAGGCCGCCTGCACGATCGATTCCTCGGGCGAAAGACCCTGGTGGCGCTCGGCCTCGATCGCGAAGTCGATCATCAATATCGCGTTCTTCTTCACGATGCCCATCAGCAGCACGATGCCGATCAGCGCGATCACCGACAGGTCATAGCCGAACAGCATCAGCGCCAGCAGCGCGCCGACGCCGGCCGAGGGCAGCGTGGAGAGGATGGTGAGCGGGTGGATGAAGCTTTCGTACAGCACGCCGAGCACAATGTAGATGACGATGGCCGCGGCGAGGATTAGCCAAGGCTGGCCGGTGAGCGACTTGGCGAATTCCGCCGCGTCGCCGGAATAGCTGCCGGTCACCGACGACGGCATGCCGATCTGCTGCTGCGCCGCGACGATGGCCTTGACCGCGTCGGAGAGCGCGTAACCGTCGCTCAGATCGAAGGAGATGGTGACCGAGGGGAACTGTTCCTGGTGCGCGATCGACAGCGACGCCGAGCTGTTCACAAAACGCGCAAAGGCGGCGAGCGGCACCTGGTTCGAGCCGGTTACCGTGTTGGGCGTGGCCGTGATGTTGGTGTTGGTGGTGCCGCTCGCGGTATTGGCGACGGTTGCCGCCGTTCCGGTCGAGGTGCTGGCGCCGGTGACGTAGAGCTTCCCGAGCGAGCCGGGGTCCTGTTGATAGCGCGGCTGCGCCTCCAGGATGACGCGATACTGGTTGGCCTGGCCGTAGATGGTCGAAATCTGCCGCTGGCCGAAGGCGTCGTTGAGCGTGTCGGTGATGCTCTGCATCGAGACGCCGAGCCTTCCTGCCTGTTCGCGGTCGACGTCGACGTTCACGCGCGGGCCGCCTTCCTGCGCCTCGGAGGCGACCTCGCGCAGCGCCGGATTG
>DAIMKK010000300.1:0-479 GCA_036721745.1 Pseudolabrys sp.
GGTTGCGTGCTTCGCCACAGCACATTGGCATCTCAGGATTGCTAGGCAATCCAACGTGGCGTAGCGTAAATTCACGGCCATCGTGGGGGTGGCGGCAAAGGGGGACGACTTCATCATATCTGGCGCAATACCAGGACCCGGAATAATTCTCGAGCTTCTCCTCGATCTGGGACCATACCTGTTTCCGATTTTGATCGGCTTTTACGCCGAGCGGATCTTCAAGACGAGATTATATGGCCGGATTGCAGACATCGTCATCGGCCTGATTGGCGGGCTCGGTCTGGCGACCCTCCCGCTGATGATCTGGAGTGCGTACAACGAGCTTGCCAAGAATTTCTACGCCGATCTGGTCAAGCGCGGCGTAGAGACATCGGGCCAGCATCCAACGACTTGGTTCACTGAATCTGTCAGGAACATGTTCTGTGGGGTTGGCCGCTATCCTCGGCGCGCTCGTCCTCCTTTACATCGTGCGGCGATTT
>DAIMKK010000300.1:489-4294 GCA_036721745.1 Pseudolabrys sp.
CTTCTGTTACAATGGCACCACCCGCCAGTCCGGTCCCGGCCCGTTCCGATGCAGACGGTTCCGCCGTTATGGATCAGCTCAAGAAGCTTGGTGAATTGCACGCGGCCGGAATTCTCACCGACTCTGAGTTCGCGTCTAAAAAGGCCGATCTTCTCAGCCGGTTATAGCGGTTCGCTAGCCCAGCTTCGGCGCCTTCTTCGCGCCGGGCTGGTCGCGGAACTCCGGCGATATCGGCAGCGGCAGGGCCGGCATGGTCTTGCCCGAGCCGCTTTCGATTGTGTGGTCAAACAATCCGCGTTTGACGAAATGCGGGTCGCGCATCGCCTGCTCCAGTGACACGATAATCGTCGTGCAACAATCGGCGGCGGCGAAGATGGGCCGCCATTCGTCGGACGTTCGTGCCGCGATCAGTCTGGTTACCACCTCGCGCGTCGCCTGCGGATCGCGGAAGTCGTTGACAAATTCCGCCGGTAATCCGATCGCTTGGCAAAACGTGGCCCAGAATTTCTGCTCGATCGCGCCGCAGGCCACAAGCTTGCCATCCTTAGCCGGATAAAGCCGATAGCGCGGCGAGCCGCCGACCAGCATGAGCTCGCCCGGCTTGGGAAATTTGCCGGTGGCGGCGCCGAGCGCCAGCGCATACCAGGCGAACGAGAACATGGCGTCGCTCATGGCGATGTCGAGATGACAGCCCTGCCCGTTTTGGTCGCGCGCGCGCAACGCCAGTAGAATATTGATCACCGCCGGGAAACTTCCTCCGGCGATGTCGGCCACCAGCATCGGCGGCACCACCGGATTGTCGGCCGGCCCCGGCTGCAAATCGAGCAGCCCGGTGTTGCCGATATAGTTGATGTCGTGCCCGGCCTCGTCGGCGCGCGGCCCGCTTTGGCCGTAGCCCGAGATCGAGCAATATATCAGCCGCGGATTGAGCTTAGCGACGTCATCATAGCCGAGGCCCAGTCGCGTCATCACGCCGGGGCGAAACTGCTCCAGCAAAATGTCGGCGCGCTCGATCAGCGGGATCAGCTTTGCGCGATCGTTTTCGGCCTTGAGGTCGAGGGTGAGCACTTGCTTGCCGCGATTGAGCATGGCGAAGACGGCGCTTTCGCCATCGACGATCGGCGGAAAGCGCCGCATATCCTCGCCGCCCGGCCGCTCGATCTTGATCACCTCGGCGCCCGCTTCCGCCAGCATCAGGCTCGCCAGCGGCCCCGGCAGCAGCGTGGTGAAATCCAGAACCAGAAGGCCTGCGAGCGGTTGCATAGAGTTATCCATTGCGCATGATCTTTTCCGAAAACCGGTCCCCACTTTTCGGGATCATGCACTGTTACCTGAACAACAGTTGCGGCAGCGTACCGGTTTTCACCATCCACATCACGCTGGTCAGCGTCACCACCGACACGAGCGTACCGACCAACACCGCGCTCGATGCCTGCTCGACCCAGACATCGTACTGCCGCGCGAACACGAACACGTTGAGCGCCGGCGGCAACGCCGCCATCAGCACGGCGGTATAGACCCAGATCTGGTCGAACGGCCCGAACAGCGACAGCAGCAGGAACACCAGCATCGGGTGCACCACGAGCTTCACCAGCGTGAGGAACGGCACCTCCCAGGGCATCTTCTTCAGCGGCCGCAGCGCCACCGTCACCCCCAGCGTGAACAGCGCACAGGGCGCCGCCGCGTTCTGCAAAAACTGCATCAGCCGGTCGAGCGCGACCGGCGGCTGGTATTGGATGGCAGCGGACGCCACGCCGAGCGCGCTCGCGATAATCAGCGGATGCAAGGCGACGCGCTTGACCACTTCGAGCGCGGTGGCGCCGAAGCTCGCCTTTTGCGGCTTGGCCAGCGCCATCAAGATCGGCAGGATGGTGAACAGGATGCTGTTGTCGAAGCAGAAGATCAGCGCCACCGGCACCGCTGCTGCCGGGCCCAGCGTTGCCAGCGCCAGCCCCGGACCCATGAAGCCGATATTGCCATAGCCGCCGGCCATCCCCGCGATGGTCGCCTCCGCGACATTGCCGTGCCGGATAGCCATGCCGATGGCGAATGACACCGCGAAGGCCCAGAACGTCGCCAGCGTGGTGGCGAAGACGAAGTCGACTTGGGCCAGCTTTTCGAGCGGAGTCTGGGCCAGGATGCGATAAAACAGGGCCGGCAGCGCCACATAGAGGATAAAGAAGTTCATCCAGGCCAGTGCGGTATCTGGGATCTGCTTGAGCTTGCCGCAGGCAAAGCCGATGAAAATCAGCCCGAAAAACGGCAGCGCGAGGTTGAGGACGTCGATCATCCGGCTTGGGCTCCGGCCGCCGCCCCGGTAGCGCACTTGGCGCGGCCTTTGCATTCCTCTAAAGGGCAGAACGGTCTTTTGGAAGGATCACGCCCTTGAAGTCGCCGCGCCAGTTCTTCGCCCCCCTCGCCATCGGCGCGCCTGCGCCCATGCGCGACTTACCGGTGCGGCTGGAGCGCATGATCCATTTTGTGCCGCCGCATCTGGACAAACTGCGCGCCAAGGTGCCCGAACTCGCCCGTCAGGTCGACGTCGTGCTGGGCAACCTGGAAGACGCCATTCCGGTCGAGGCCAAGGAGGCCGCGCGCAATGGCTTCATCGAGATGGCCAAGGCGGTCGACTACGGGGAGACCGGATTATGGACGCGCATCAACGCGCTCAATTCGCCCTGGGCGCTCGACGACGTGATCGAGATCGTCGGCGCCGTCGGCAATAAGCTCGACGTCATTATGTTGCCCAAGGTCGACGGTCCTTGGGACATTCATTATCTCGACCAGTTGCTGGCGCAGCTCGAAGCGCGCCACAAGATCAAAAAGCCGATTTTGATTCATGCCATCCTGGAAACCGCGCAGGGCGTGAATAATGTGGAGGCAATCGCGACCGCCTCGCCGCGTATGCACGGCATGAGCCTCGGCCCCGCCGATCTCGCCGCCTCGCGCGCGATGAAGACAACGCGCGTCGGTGGAGGTCATCCGGAATATAAAGTGTTGGCGGATGCGACATCTAAAGGGTCGATATCGGATAAACCAGACATCGATGGTGACGCGCCGCGCGCCGCCTACCAGCAGGACCTTTGGCACTACACCATTGGCAAAATGGTCGATGCCTGCGCCGCCGCCGGCATCAAGCCATTCTACGGACCGTTCGGCGATTTCTCCGATGCCGCGGCCTGCGAGGCGCAATTCCGCAACGCCTTCCTCATGGGCTGCCTCGGCGCCTGGTCGCTGCATCCCTCGCAAATCGCCATCGCCAAGAAGGTGTTCTCGCCCAATCCGGCCGAAGTCGCATTCGCGAAAAAGATCGTCGACGCCATGCCGGACGGCGCCGGCGCGGTGATGATCGACGGCAAGATGCAGGATGACGCCACCTGGAAACAGGCCAAGGTTCTGCTCGACCTCGCCAGGCTGGTGGCAGCCAAGGATCCGGAGATGGGCGCCCGCTACGCGCTCTAGCCAAGGCCGCAATGACGCACTATGTGGTGTCTGCCATGAACAAAATACGGATCGCCAAATACAAGATCGGCCAGGTGGTCAAACACCGCGTCTATCCGTTCCGCGGCGTGGTGTTCGACATCGATCCGGAGTTCGACAACACCGAGGAATGGTGGGAGTCGATCCCCGCCGACGTGCGACCGCGCAAGGATCAGCCATTCTATCATTTATTCGCGGAGAACGCGGAAAGCGAATATATCGCCTACGTGTCCGAGCAGAACCTGCTTCCGGATACGTCCGACAAGCCGCTGCGCCATCCGCAGGTCAGCGAAGTATTCGTGCAGGACGATGCCGGCGTCTACCG
>DAIMKK010000301.1:0-4271 GCA_036721745.1 Pseudolabrys sp.
ACGCTAAAGACCCGCGACGGATTCCTGGTCACCGACCTGCGTTCGATCGCGGTGCGGGGGTTGGTCGAACCCGAACACCTGCCGCCGATCGCCGAGGCCAAGGCGGTGCTGCACTGGCACCTGCGCCACCGCTTCTGCCCGAACTGCGGCGCACCGACGCAGACCGTGCAAGCCGGCTGGAAGCGCGATTGTGCACAATGCAAGGCGGAACATTTCCCGCGCACCGATCCAGTGGCGATCATGCTGGCGATCGACGGCGAGCGCTGCCTGCTCGGGCGGTCGCCACGTTTCTTGCCGACCATGTGGTCGTGCCTGGCCGGCTTCATGGAACCGGGCGAAGCGATCGAGGACGCGGTGCGCCGCGAAACGCGCGAGGAAGCCGGCATCACCTGCGGCCGGGTGGTTTATTTTCACTCGCAGCCATGGCCGTTTCCGAGCACGCTGATGATCGGCTGCCACGCCGAGGCCTTGACCCGCGAAATTGTGGTGGACCACGCGGAACTCGATGACGCGCGGTGGTTTACCAAGGCGGAGGTCGCGACCATGCTGATGCGCAAGCACCCGGACGGCTTGACCACGCCGCCGCCGGTGGCGATCGCGCATCATTTGATCCGCGCCTGGGTGGAGGACGAGATCGGCTTTGACTGACGCCGTGCAAAAACGGGTCCCGCGAATTTTGTGCGCCGGCGGCGCCGTGCAGGATATTGTGATGCGGGTGGACAAATTCCCCGATGCCGGCACCAAGGTGCAGGCATCCGAATTTCTGATCACCAGCGGCGGCCAGTCCGGCAATGCCGCCGTCGCGGTCGCCCGCCTCGGCGCCAAAGTGAGCTTTGCCGGCCCGCTTGGCAGCGACGGCGACGAAGCCGCCGAGCGCATCGTCGGCATTCTCATCGGCGAGCACATCGAATGCAGCGGCGCGGTGCGCGTGCCCGGCGCAATGTCGTCCGTGTCGTTGATATTGGTGGATGCCAAAGGCGAAAAAATGATCGCCACCCGCCGCAACCAGGGTCTGAAAGCGGTGACCCCGGCCGATGCGGATGCGGCGGTTGCCGAGATCGACGCGGTGCTGCTCGACATCCACTACCCGAATTTCGTCACGCCAATCTGCGCGGCAGCGCAGCAGCGCGGCATTCCGCGCGTGCTCGATCTCGACCGAGCAGCGGCACACGACGATCCCTTGCTCATGGCTAGTACGCACGTGATCGCTTCGGCCGAGGCACTACGCGGCAGCGCCGGCCTGAGCGATCTTGCCGCCGGCTTGCGCAAGCTTGGTGAACGTTACCACGGCTTTCTCGCGGTCACCGATGGCCCCGCCGGTGTCTATTGGCTCGACCGCGGCGAGGTCGGCCATATGCCGGCCTTCAAGGTCACAGCCATCGACACGCTCGGCGCCGGCGACGTGTTTCACGGTGCCTTCACCTTCCGGCTGGTGGAAACGGGCGACGTGGTCGAGGCCATGCGCTTTGGGGCGGCAGCCGCAGCGATCAAATGCACCCGCTTCGGCGGCCTTATGGGGGCGGCGACGCGGGCCGAGGTGGACGATTTCCTGAAGCGGCGTGGTGGCTGACGCTGCTATTTCTTCGACGGACAGGGCGCGCCGCAGGGCGCGCAGGCGCCGGCGAAATCCTCCGGTGAGACCGCGCGGCCGCTCGACAGGCTAATCAGGTGATTGCCAACAATCGCCACTAGCCCCAGCAAAACAACGACGATGTAGATTTTCTGCATGGGCCTAGTCTCGCGACAGGCCGAACAGCGGCCGCAGGCTGATGCCGATCAGGCAGCCGGGTAGCGCGGCGGCGAACCACACCCAGCCATGCAGCGAGCCCGAGGCGACGCCGCCGACAAAGGCGCCGATATTGCAGCCGAAACCGAGCCGCGCGCCCCAGCCCATCAGCAGCCCGCCGATGCCCGCGGCCAGCAGCGATTTTGCTGGCGGCCAAGCGGTCGCCGCGAACGGCTTGGCGGCGGCGGCCGCCGCCATGGCGCCAAACAGCATGCCGAAATCGGTCAGGCTCGATGTATCGGAGAGGACTGATTCAGAAAGCGCGTGCTTGGGTCCCGGCCATTGCCAAAACGCCGCATGCGAGAAATCGAAACCAAGCGCGCTCGCAATCTTTGCGCCCCATAACGTGTAGCCGAAGGTTACGCTCCAGGGATGCCCGCCGGCGATGAACACAGCGACACACAGCAGTCCGATGGCGACGCCACCGAGCACATAGCCGCGCGACGGCATGTAATTGGCGCCGCGCCGTCTGGCGATCGCGACGATCAGCGCGGCGGCTAGCGCAATACTCGCCAGCGTTGCCGCCAATCCGCCCCAGGGGCCGAGATAATCCGACGCCAGCACCGGATCGATACCGCCGAGATTAAGGAACGCAGGCAGCGACAGGCTGCCGAATACGCTGCCGATGACGAAGAACAGCAGCGCGATCAACATGCGCCCCGATCCGCCGCCGACGGTATAGAGCGTGCCGGAGCCACAGCCATTGGCGAGTTGCATGCCGATGCCGAAGGTGAAGGCACCGATCAGCAGCGAAGGTCCGAGCGGCGCAATGGCACCTCCGAAATTCTTCGCCAGCGCCGCCACTGGTACGACCGCCAGCGCGGTGACCGCGATCACGATCAACCCGCCGAGTAGGCCACCAGCCTCCCCGCGCGTCAGGAAGCGCCGCCATGATGCGGTGTAGCTGAATTCAGCTTTCAAAAAGGCGATGCCGAGGCCGAAGCCGCCCAGGATCAGCGCGGCCGATGCGGGCTGGCCGTCGAGCAGCACCAGCGCCACCAGGATCGCGGTGGCGATCAACGCTAAGGCCAGAAACAGACGGTCAATGCCAATCGCAGCGCTCGCATTGGGCGCCGCTATGGTTGTCGTGGTCATGGAAGCAGCCTTGAAAAGATGTCCGTCAGGAACCCATGCCGAGTTTCTTCTTCAGGTCATCCCATTTGGTACGCGCCGATTCAAGCGGGCGGCTGGCATTGCTGGTCCATTCGACCATCGAGCCGGCATAGAGCCTCGCCTGCTTACGGCCAAGCAATTCGTGCAGCACGAACCAGTCGGTCGCGGCCCAGTGGCCGGTATTGCAATAGGCGACAGTCGCGCCTGCCGGCACTTCTCCGGCGATGGCCGCCAGTTCCGCCTTCGGCTTCAGCTTGTTGGCCGCCGTGTCATAGAACTGCGCGCTGTCGATATTTAGTGCGCCGGGAATGTGGCCATAGGCCAAAGCGGCCGGCGCCTTCTCCTTGCCGAGAAAGAACGAGACTGGACGCGCATCGACCAAAGTAGCGCCGCCGGTCTTCTCGATCGTCTCGACGTCGGAGGCGAGCGCGACAATGCTTTTGTCGATTGTCGAGGTGAAGATCGCCGGCGACGAAGCCTGCGCACCGGTGGCAAGCGGCAAGCCCGCCGCCTTCCAGGCGGCGAGGCCGCCATCGAGGATCGAGACATTGCCGACGCCGGCATATTTCAGCGTCCAGTAGGTGCGTGCGGCGGAACCGAAATCGAGCACGTTCACGCCGGCCGGGACCACGACCACATGAGTGGTCTCATCGATGCCGAGATCGCCGATGAGTTTTTCGAGCTCCGCCGTAGTCGGCACCATGAACGGCACGTTGTTGCGTGTGACGCGCCAGCCAGCCTTGTCGTAGTCGCTGTGCACGGCGCCCGGGATATGTCCCTGCGCAAACGTCTCCGGTTTGCTGCCGTCGATGGCCGAGCGGACGTCGAGTACCACTAGGTTCGCATCGCGCAGATGGCCATTGAGCCATGTTGCGCTCACCAAAGGCTGCTGGTCGGCGGCCACGGCAGGCGCGCTGGCGAGCAGCGCGAACGCGAATCCGGCGGCCAACCGGCGCAGTGTTGCGGGGAATTGAACGGGGAAGAATTTTGTCATGGGCGTGGTCCGGTCGAAATGGCGCTTGGCAGGCAGCGATAGATTGCCCTTGAAATAGAATATTTTTCTCTATAAATACAGATGGTAGCCTAAAATAAGAATAATATTCCAATATACGTGACTGCTTTAGGCCAGCAATTCTAAGTTTTGAAGGAAACAGAGAATGGACGCTATCGACCGCAAGATCCTCGCCGTCGTGCAAGAGGACGCCTCGCTCTCGGTTGCCGAAATCGGCCTGCGCGTCGGCCTGTCGTCGACGCCGTGTTGGAAGCGATTGCAGCGCCTGGAAGCCGACGGGGTAATCACGCGTCGCGTCGCACTGATCGATCCGGAAAAGATTGGGCTGGGCATCACGGTGTTCGTGTCGATCGAAACCGG
>DAIMKK010000302.1:0-4270 GCA_036721745.1 Pseudolabrys sp.
ACGACCCAGATAATCAGGAAGGTGAACACACCGGCAAACACGGCGTCGGTGAAGAAGTGCGCTCCCGCCACAATGCGCACCGCCGCCATACCAATACCCAGCGCCAGCGCCCCGCCAAAGGCGAGCGCCCGCCACGGCTGCGGCACCACTGCCGCCGGTGCGATGGTCCAAAACGCGCCGGAGACGTCGCCGGAGACGAAGGAACAGTTGCCGGGGCAGTCGCCGTGCGGATCCCACCAGGCGACGAAATGCTGGTTGCCGCCAAACTGCGTAACGTCGATCGGCCGCGGCCGGCCCCAGTGATCCTTGAGGATGACGTTGGTCAGCAGGCCCGGGCCGAGCGCCAGCGTCGTTACGAGAAGCAGAATCGCGCGTCCCGACATCAGCAGCCGCCGGCGCGGCAGCAGCAGCTTGAGCAGCAACGCTGCCACCACGGGAACAATGATGACGGCGCCAACCCACAACCCAATATCGCGCGCCAGCTGAATGCTGGGATACAGATGCAAGGCGAAGGTATTCTGATTGACGTCGTAGATCGAATGAAACGGCGCGGAGATCATCAAATCGAGCTGCGGAAACAGCCCAAAGATCACACCGACTACGGCGGCCAAGCCAAGCGCAACAATCAATCCGGTCCGGTTCATAGTTTTTTCCGTGAGCGCGGTCTGCGGTCTAGCCGAGCAAGGCCACAAAGGAAAGTCAGCGGCCGCGCCAACGGCCGGCATTGCGGCCGGCTATCAGCCAATAGGTAAAACCGAACACCACGCCGACCGCTGCCGCGATCTCGGCCTCGCGTGAAATCGGCGGCGGCGCACGGTCGATCGATTCCTCGTAAGGTGCGGTCAAGCCCGCGCTGTAATAGCCGAGCAGCAGGATGGCGGCGCCGGCCGCCGCGTGGATCAAGAGCGAGCGGATGGAAAAAGCTTCCGCCAGCACGACGGCGATCAGGATGGGCAGAAAACCGACCATGACGGTAACGCCGGAGGCAAAGGCCGCGGTGAGCCAGAAGAACGCGTGCTCGACCGGATCGGGACCGAGCATGTGCAGTTCGAGACCGAGCAAAGCGATGGCGGCGGCGATGCCGCCGGCCGCCGCCGCCATGAACAGGGCGAAAAGGATCACGATGATGCGGCCAAGAAGCGCCACTGGCTAGTCCGTCATCGCCATGGCGCGCAACGCCATACGTTCGCGCGCGGAGAGCTTCTCGGTCGCGCTCTTGAGCTGGCCGCAAGCCGCCAGGATGTCGCGGCCGCGCGGCGTGCGCACCGGCGAGGCATAGCCGGCGTCGAACACCACTTGAGAGAATTTTTCGATCTGCTCCCAATCGGAACATTCGTATTTACTGCCCGGCCAAGGATTGAACGGAATGAGATTGATCTTGGCCGGGATGCCTTTTAGCAAGCGTACCAACGCCTTGGCGTCGTCGATCGAATCATTGACGCCCTTGAGCATGACGTATTCGAAGGTGATGCGCTTGGCATTGGAGGCGCCGGGATAGTTGCGGCAGGCGTCGAGCAATTGCGCGATCGGATATTTGCGGTTGAGCGGCACCAGCTCGTTGCGCAACTCGTCGCGCACCGCGTGCAGCGACACCGCCAGCATGCAGCCGATCTCGGCGCCGGCGCGCTCGATGTTCGGCACCACGCCGGAAGTGGAGAGCGTAATGCGGCGCTTGGAAATGGCGATGCCGTCGCCGTCGGCGACGATCAGCAGCGCATCGCGCACGGCATCGAGATTATAGAGCGGCTCGCCCATGCCCATCATCACGACATTGGTGATGCAGCGGTCGCCGGTCGGGATGACGCCATCGGTCGGGCGCGTGCCGCCCGGCCAGTCGCCCAGGCGGTCGCGTGCCATCATCACCTGGCCGACGATCTCCTCGGCCGTGAGATTGCGCACCAGGCGCTGCGTGCCGGTGTGGCAGAACGAGCAGGTGAGCGTGCAGCCGACCTGGCTGGAGACGCAGAGCGTGCCACGGTCGGTGTCGGGGATATAGACGCATTCCACCTCGTGCGGACGCTCACCTTGCGTCTCGCCGGACAAACGCAACAGCCATTTGCGCGTGCCGTCGACCGAAACCTGCTCGGCTACCACTTCGGGCCGCCCGAGCGTGAAGCGCTCGCTCAGCGCCGCGCGCAATTCTTTGGACACGCTGGTCATGGCGTCGAACGAGGTGAGGCCGCGGAAATAGATCCAGTGCCAGAGCTGCTGCACGCGCATCTTGCGCTGCGCTTCCGGCACACCGATCGCGCCCAAGAGCGCGGCAAGCTGCGCGCGCGTGAGGCCGACTAGCGACGGCTTGTCCGGCGCCACATAGCGCTCAAGCGGCGTCTTCTCGATGAAGGGCGCCGAGGTCATCTCAATTGTGTTGTCGAGCGCGGACATTTTTATCGCTGGGCCCAGAACTTTTAGCTTGTCATGCCCGGGCTTGAACCGGGCATCCATGATGTATCGCCGTTCGCGAGAACCTTACGTAAGGTCGAAGTTGCCGAATGTCACCATGGATCGCCGGGTCAAGCCCGGCAATGACAGGCTTTGCCTATCTGCACTCCTCCGCCACCTTGTCGAGCGCCTGGCCTAACCCCTTCAACGCATAGGTGTCGGTAGTCTTGGTGCCGTGCGTGGACACGCTCTTGACTACCAAGTCGGCACCTTTGCGCATGGTCTCAACCATCTGCGCTTCTTCGGCCGCGTTCTTGACCCAGGCGCCATCATTCTCGGTGTACATCACGTAGCTGGCCGAACCGATGGTGGCGGTCGCATCGACGCCGGGCTTCTGCGGATAGCCAACGATCATCGATACTTCATTTCGCACCTTCTCGGCCGGGCGGGTCGAGACGAAGGCATAGGACGGATCGCGGCTGCGGCCTTTCGGTTCGGTGACCGCGGAGGCCGGCTTCGCCAGCGCGAAGCAAACCTTCTTGCCGCCAGGTGTCGCTTCGTAGGCGCCCCAGTCGCCGAACTGGCCGAGCAGAACCGCCTGTTCGGTGGGCTCCGCTTTCGGCGGTTTTTTCTGCGCTTCAACAGCCGGCTTCTTCTGGGCCGGCTTGGTTTGCTGGGTCTGCGCATAGGCGGCTGTGCCACATACCATGGCGGCGGCGGTCAGCAGTGCAATCGCGGGGCATTGCCAAAGCGTCTTCGTCATCGGGCCCTACCGGTTGAAGTGAATGACGGCGGTCAAGCTGCCCCCTAAAGAACAGCTGGATATTAGCTCATTAGAGGCGAATATCGACAAGGTGAAGGCGGCAATCCGCCGCCTCCGCGAAACTATAGACTTAAACTTGGCGCCGCCAAACCTACCAAAGAGCGTGCTAGATAGCTTGGCACGCCGATGTATTCGACCGAGCGACCATGAAAGCACTGCTCTGCACCCGCCTGGGTACGCCCGACGACCTTGAACTCGTCGAGCTTGCCGACCCCACTCCCGGTCCGGGCGAAGCAGTGGTGCGCGTCAAGTCGGCGGCGCTGAACTTTTTCGACAATCTGATCATCGCCGGCAAATACCAGCACAAGCCGGCTTTCCCATTCTCGCCCGCGGCCGAGTTTGCCGGCGAAGTCGAATCCGTCGGCGCCGGCGCCGCCGGGTTTTCGCCGGGCGACCGCGTCATCGGCAACATCGGCTGGGGCGCCGCGCGCGAGAAGGTCGCCGTCGAGGCCTCCAAGCTCGTTGCCATGCCGACGGGTCTGGATTTCGACCGCGCCGCCGGCCTCACCGTCACCTACGGCACCACGATGCACGCGCTCAATGACCGGGCCAAACTCAAGCCCGGCGAGACACTGGCCGTGCTGGGTGCCGCCGGCGGCACCGGCCTCGCCGCGGTCGAACTTGGCAAGTTGATAGGTGCGCGCGTCATCGCCTGCGCATCGTCCGACGAAAAAGTTGCCTTCGCGCGCCAGCATGGCGCCGACGACGGGGTGAACTATGCCGCATCCGATCTCAAGGACGCGCTGCGTCAGCTGACCGGCGGCAAGGGCGTCAACGTGGTCTACGATCCGATCGGCGGCACGCAGGGCGAAGCAGCATTGCGCGGCATGGATTGGGGCGGGCGCTATCTGGTGATCGGCTTTGCCGCCGGTGACATGCCGAAGCTGCCGCTCAACCTGGTGCTGCTGCGCAGCTATGACGTGCTCGGCGTCTACTGGGGCGCCTGGATCCTGCGCGACCCGCAAGGCCATCGCGCCAATATGGCGCAAATCCTCGACTGGTGCGCGCAGGGCAAATTGTCGTCACACGTGCACGCAGTCTATCCGCTTGAGCAAGCGCCCGCCG
>DAIMKK010000303.1:0-4268 GCA_036721745.1 Pseudolabrys sp.
CGCGCCGCGGCGGCCGAGCAGTTACGATCCTTGCGCGGGCGCACGCACGAACTGCATTCCGCGCTCGCCCTGGTGCGTGACGGCGAGGTGCTGTTCGATTGCGTCGACAGTGCGCGGCTGACCATGCGCGATATTTCCGACCGCTTTCTCGAGGATTATCTAGACATGGCGGGCGCCGCCGCCTTGGCGAGCGTCGGCGCCTATCAGCTCGAAGGCATCGGCATTCATCTGTTCGAGCGCGTCGACGGCGACTATTTCACCATTCTCGGCCTGCCGCTGTTGCCGTTGCTGACCTATCTGCGGCAGAACGGCTTTGTGGATGGCTGACATCTTATGTTTATTCTTGGCCTGACCGGCTCGCTCGGCATGGGAAAGTCCGCCACGGCAAAGATGTTCGCCGAGGAGGGCGTGCCCGTGCACGATGCCGACGCCGCCGTCCACCGGCTCTATGACGGCGAGGCCACGCCGCAAATCGAGGCTGCCTTCCCCGGCACGACCAGAGACGGCAAGGTCGATCGCGAAGCTCTGGCCAAGCTTGTGCTCGGCGATGCCGCCGCCATCAAGCGGCTGGAGCAGATCGTGCATCCGCTGGTGGGCGCCACCACGAAGCGATTTCTGGCGGAGGCCGAACGCAGCGGCGCTACCGTGGCGGTGATCGACGTGCCGCTGCTGTTCGAGACCGGCGGTGACGCGCGCTGCGACGCGGTGGTGGTGGTATCGGCGCCGGCCGAGGTGCAGCGGACGCGCGCCTTCGAGCGCCCCGGAATGACCGAGGAAAAGCTCGCGGCTATTCTCGCCAAGCAGACGCCCGACGCCGAAAAACGCGCCAACGCCGATTTCGTGGTGGATACATCGAAAGGATTCGAGGCCGCGCGCGCCCAGGTGCGTGATATTCTCAAAGTCGTCGCTAAGATGCCAAAACGGCGGCCGTGATTCTGATCGCCGCCGGAGCGGACTTACAAATGCGCGAAATCGTCCTCGACACCGAAACCACCGGCCTCGACCCCAGCCAAGGTCACCGCCTGGTCGAGATCGGCTGCATCGAGCTGCTCAACCGGATTCCGACCGGCGCGACCTTCCACAGCTACCTCAACCCGGAGCGCGAGATGCCGGCCGAGGCCTTCGCCATTCACGGGCTGGCGACCGACTTCCTCAAGGACAAGCCGCGCTTCGCCGACATCGCCGACGATTTCCTGGAGTTTATCGGGGACGCGCCGCTGGTGATCCACAATGCCGGTTTCGACCACGGATTTCTTTGCGCCGAGCTCAAGCGGTTGGAGCGGGTCCTGATCGCGCGCGAGCGGCTGGTCGACACGTTGCTGCTGGCGCGCCGCAAGCACCCGGCCGGACCGAACCGGCTCGACGACCTATGTGCGCGCTACGGCATCGACAATTCACGGCGCACCAAGCACGGCGCGTTGCTCGACGCCGAGATCCTGGCCGAGGTCTATCTGGAGTTGATCGGCGCGCGCCAGGCGCAGCTTGGCCTCGCCGAGAGCGGCACTCGCCGTGGCAACACCCGCGACGGCGTCGCGGTGCGGCGCGAGCGCGGCGTGGCTTTGGCGCCGCGCCTGACCGATGCTGATCGCGCAGCGCACCGCGAATTCGTGACGACGCTGGGCGAAAATGCGCTGTGGCGGAATTATCTGTCGGACGGTGCCTGATGGCTCAGCTCTGCGGTGCCGGCGCGCCCGTCACTTGCATCTCGCTCATTTTCTGGCGATAGAGGCCGACGAAATCCACCGGATCGAGCAGCAGCGGCGGGAAGCCGCCATTGCGCACGGTGGTGGCAACGACCTCGCGCGCGAACGGGAACAGCAGGCGCGGACATTCAATCAATACGACTGCGTTCAGACTTTCCTGCGGGACGTTCTGGATGCGGAACACGCCGGCGAATTCCAGCTCGAATTGGAATAGCAAATTGCCGCCGTTTTCCGCCTTGCCGTCGAGCTTGAGCGTCACTTCGATGTCGTTTTCCGACAGCGGCTTGGCGGCGACGTTGATCTGAATGCCGATCTGCGGCGGCGTCGTTCCCGGCGTCAGCGATTGCGGCGCGTTCGGGTTCTCGAACGAGAAGTCCTTGATGTATTGCGCCACCACACTGAGTTGCGGCTGCTGATTCGCGGCCGGCGCCGGGCCGCCATTGGTCGTGGACATGAATACTCCTGAACGCCACAGAGGACTTTTTTGTGTTTGCGCATGATCTTGTCCGAAAACCGCTACCCACTTTTCGGCATCATGCGCGGATGCGGCGGTTGGCTAACACAGGCTCTTGGGGGGAACAAGGACGCGAGGCTACCGCTCGCGGGGCTCGTCATTACGCCGGTCGGTCAACGTTGGATCGGGCACCTGGTGCCAATGCTCGGGCTCAAGATCGACCACGCCATCGGCGCGCGCGGGCGCCGGCTTCAGCCCAAGCAGCGCGCCGAGCATCCGGCGCAGCGGCGCCAGCAGCAGCAGAAGGCCCAGGACGTCCGTGATAAACCCTGGAATTAGCAGAAGAATTCCAGCCAATAGGGTGAAGGTGCCGGCGCTGTCGGCCTGCAGGGCCGTGAAGCCGCCGTCACCCACGGCGACGCGGACGCGGGCGATGTGATTGCCGCCGGCATGGCGGAGCACCATGGCACCGGCCATCGACGTCGCCACCACCAGCAATAGCGCCCACAGAAAGCCGATAAATCCCGCAATCGTGATGAACACGACCAATTCCATGACCGGCAGCGCCAGCACCGCCAACAGCAGCCATTTTGCCACATTCATCGGTGTTTCTATCTTTGGCATCAAGGTTGGCGTAGCCGTCCCGATCGTTTAAGCTTTGTTCGCGAAGCACAATTGCGCCGTAATACCGGCGCTGGGCCTATGGATTGGCGCGGACACCGGCATAGATAGTATCGGTGGGGCCGGCCGCCACGCCGTCAATCCGCCAAGGGCCGCTGGCCGATCTGCCGTTACGGTTACCGAAAGTATGCGAGACGTGTTCGACATCTACACCATCATATTCCTTGCGCTGGCGGTATTCATCTTCCTGCGCTTGCGCAGCGTGCTCGGCCAGCGTACCGGCCGGGAGCGGCCACCGTACGATCCTTACGCCGCGCGCGAGCCGGCGCGGCCGGCGACGGAAAAAGTCGTTGCGTTGCCCAATCGCGCGCCGGAAGTGGCCGCAACGAAGCCGGCCGAACCGATCGTGCCGGGCGAGCGCTGGAAGGGCGTCGCCGAGGCCGGCACACCGCTCGCGGCGGGCCTCGACGCGATCGTCGGCGCCGACGCCAATTTCGATCACAAGCATTTCCTCACCGGCGCGCGCGCGGCCTACGAGATGATCGTCAACGCCTTCGCGGAAGGCGATCGCCGCACGCTGAAGAACTTGCTGTCGCGCGAAGTCTATGAGGGCTTCGAAACCGCCATCTCCGAGCGCGAGAAGCGCGGCGAGACGGTGGAGAGCCGTTTCGTCTCCATCGACAATGCCGAAATCACCGCCGCCGAGTTCCGCGGGCGCACTGCGCAATTGACCGTTCGCTTCCACTGCAAGCTGGTGTCGGCGACGCGCGACAAGAACGGCAACGTGATCGACGGCAATGCCGAGAAGGTGACCGACGTCACCGATGTGTGGACGTTCGCCCGCGATCTGTCGTCGCGCGATCCGAACTGGAAATTGGTCGCAACAGAAGCCGGGCAATGACCGCATGGCGGCGTTACCACCTCGCTCGCAGCTCGGCGCCGGCTTGCTGTCAAGCAGCTTGGCAGCGTATCTGATCGCGGCGACACCGGCGGCGGCGCACGCGATGAAATTCCGCAATGCCCAAGTCGAGCCGGTCAGCTTCGCGAAACTCGAGGGCTGGAAAGACGACGACCACGCTGCCGCCTTCGGGGCGTACCTGAAAAGCTGCAGCGCTATCCTGCAAGGCAGCAAGGCGATACGCGCGGCGCGGCCGGTCTATGGCGGGCTGTACAATGCTTGCGCGAAGGCGGCCACGCTCGCCACCGCCGGCACGGTCGATCGCGCGCAAGCGCGCAAGTTCTTCGAGGACAATTTCAAGCCGACGCGCATTTTGCCGGCCGTCCACACTTACGGCTATTACACTGGCGCCGACGGCTTTTACACCGGCTATTACGAGGCCGAAGTCGCGGGCTCGCGCGTCAAGACCGGGGACTACAGCGTCCCGCTCTACCGGGTGCCGGCAAAACTCGCGGGCAAGAAGAGCAGGGTATTCTGGCAATACGACCGCAATGAAATCGAGCGCGGCGCGCTGGCCGGCAAGGGACTGGAG
>DAIMKK010000304.1:0-4234 GCA_036721745.1 Pseudolabrys sp.
GTGTGAGCCAGAGTGAGGCGAGCGCGATGACGATGAGTGCGCCGTCGCGGACGAGGTTCTGCAAGGCAACGTGGGTGCCGTAGACGTTGAGGTCGATGCCAGGCTTCCAGGCGGCCGACAGCAGAATGGCGCCGATAATGCAGGCGATCAGCGGCAGGTTGATCAGCCCGCGCAGGCGCAAGGGTTCGGGCGCCACCGAAGATTTCTTGTCGTTGCGCGCAAGCCAGACATCGAGCGCGAGAAATATGGCGAGCACCAGCACGGCGACAATGGCGGTCTCATAGGCGAGGTGCGTCGTGGTCCAGAAGAAATCGACGCCGCGCAGGAAGCCAACGAATAGTGGCGGATCGCCGAGCGGCGACAACGCGCCGCCGATATTGGCGACCAGGAAAATGAAAAAGATCACCACATGGGCGTTACGCGCGCGCGAAGCGTTGGCGCGGATCAGCGGCCGCACCAGGATCATGGCAGCGCCGGTGGTGCCGACGATGCTCGCCATGGCCGTGCCGAGCACCAGGATGCCGGCGTTCACCCACGGCGTGCCGCGCAAAGTGCCGGTGATCAATATGCCGCCGGCCACCACATAAAGCGCGAACAAGAGGACGATGAAGCTCATATATTCGGCGAGCACGGCGTGCACAAAGGCGGCGAACGCGCCCGCCGGGCCGAAGACAATGGCGATCGGCGCCAGCGTGAGCAGCGCCCACAGAGTAGCGATCTTGCCGTAATGCGCGTGCCAGAATTTAGCAAACAGCAGCGGGCCGGTGGCGATGCTCAAGAGAATGCCGGCGAACGGCAGCGCCCAGGGCCAGCCCATCTGCGCGCCCTCGAGGTCCGCGGCGTAGGCGGCGGAGGGGAGCAGTGCAATCGTTGCTGCTAGAATTGCGATACGTCGTATCATGCGGTCGTTGCCAAGCATGAGGCCGTCATGCCCGGCCTTGTGCCGGGCATCCACGCCTGTCCGGCAGTCAGTAAAGCAAGGCGTGGATGGCCCGGGCAAGCCCGGCCATGACAAGTTGAGTTTGCTTCGGTATGGGAAAGCTCAAAATTTCGCACGCTGAGAGTTCCCCCATGCGCATCACCGCTATCGCCGATATCGTGGTTCCGATCGCGTCCTCGCTCCGCAACGCCTATATCGACTTCTCGCAGATGACGGCGAGCGTGGTGGCGATCTTCACCGACGCGACGCGCGACGGAAAGCCGGTTGTCGGCTTCGGCTTCAATTCCAACGGCCGCTATGCGCCGCAGGGTCTGTTGCGCGAGCGTTTCATTCCGCGGCTGAAAGTGGCCAAACCCGAAGAGATCATCGACGCCCGCGGCCTCATCGATCCGGCGAAATGCTGGGCCGCCATGATGCGCAACGAGAAACCGGGCGGCCATGGCGAACGCTCGGTCGCCGTCGGCGTGCTCGACATGGCGCTATGGGATGCGGTGGCGAAGGCGGAAGGCGTGCCGCTGTGGCGGTTGCTCGCCGACCGTTACAACAAGGGCGAGGCCGACCAGGCCGCCTGGGTCTATGCCGCCGGCGGCTATTACTATCCCGACAAGGACATCAGCGCACTGCAGGACGAGATGAAGCGCTATCTCGACCTTGGGTATTCGACGGTGAAGATGAAAATCGGCGGCGTGCCGCTGGCAGACGACCTCAAGCGCATCGAGGCGGCGCTCAAAGTGGTCGGCGGCAAAGGCGAGAATCTCTGCGTCGACGTCAACGGCCGTTACGATCTCGACGAGGCGCTGACCTGCGGCGACGCCATCGCGCCCTATAATCTGCGCTGGTACGAGGAGCCGCTCGATCCGCTCGACTATTTACTGCACGCCGCGCTGGCGACGCGCTATGCGCCGCCGCTCGCCACCGGCGAGAATTTGTTCTCCATGCAGGACGCGCGCAACCTGATCCGCCATAGCGGCTTGCGGCCGGACCGCGACTGGTTGCAATTCGACCCGGCGCTGTCCTACGGGCTGGTCGAATACCTGCGCACACTTGATATGCTGGAAGCACACGGCTGGTCGCGGCGGCGCTGCGTGCCGCATGGCGGGCACCAGTTCGCTTTGAATATTGCGGTCGGTCTCGGGCTGGGTGGCAACGAATCTTATCCGCAGGTGTTCGCGCCGTTCGGCGGCTTCGCCGACAACTGCAAGGTGGTCGACAGCCGCGTGACCATGCCGGAAGTGCCCGGCATCGGCTTTGAGTCGAAGAACGATCTCTATACGGTGATGAAGAAGCTGCTGGAGCAGGCACCACGAAGCTAATGCGCCTCGTCCCAATTGTCGGCGGCGCGGGCGTCGACCTGCAGCGGCACGTGCAGCGAGATCGCCGGCTGCGGCGCGTCTTCCATCACGCGTTTCACCACCGGCATGGTCTTGGCCACTTCGCCGTCCGGCACCTCGAAGATCAGTTCGTCGTGCACCTGTAATAGCATCTGCGCGCTGAGCTTGGCCTTGGCGAGTTCGCCCTCCATACGCATCATGGCGCGCCGGATGATGTCGGCGGCCGAGCCCTGCAGGCGCGCATTGATCGCGGCGCGCTCGTTGAATGAGCGGATCGACGGATTGCTCGCCTTGATGTCCGGGTAGTGGCACTTGCGGCCGAACAGCGTGAGCACGTAGCCGTTGGCGCGGCAGAACTCGCGCGTCTCGTCCATGTAGTCGCGGATGCCGGGGAAGCGTTCGAAATATTTCTTGATGTAAGCGCCGGCTTCCTCGCGCTCGATGCTCAGCTGATTGGCGAGGCCGAAGGCCGAGATGCCGTAGATGATGCCGAAATTGATCGCCTTGGCGCGGCGGCGCACTTCGCTCGGCATGTCCTTGACCGGCACGCCGAACATTTCGGAAGCCGTCATGGCGTGAATGTCGACGCCGTCCTGGAAGGCTTTTGTCAGGGCGGGGACCTTGGCGACTTCCGAGAGCAGTCGCAATTCAATTTGTGAATAGTCGGCCGACACCAGTTTCATGCCAGGCGAAGCGACGAAAGCGCGCCTTATCTTGCGGCCTTCCTCGGTGCGCACCGGGATGTTCTGCAAATTCGGCTCCGACGAGGACAGCCGCCCGGTCGACGTGGCGGCGAGCGCGTAAGAGGTGTGCACGCGGTGGGTGGTCGGATTGACGTAAGTCGGCAGCGCCTCGGTATAGGTCGAGCGCAGTTTCGACACCTGCCGCCAGTCGAGAATCTTGCGCGGCAGCGCGTGGCCTAGCTCGGCAAGGTCCTCCAGTTCGCGCGCTCCGGTCGACCATTGGCCGGTTTTGGTCTTGGTGCCGCCGGGCAGGTTCATTTTGCCGAACAAAATGTCGCCGAGCTGCTTGGGCGAGCCGGGATTGAGCGGTTCGCCGGCCAGCGTCTTGATCTCGTCCTCCAGCGCGCCCTGTTTCTGGGCGAATTCGCCGGACAGACGCGAAAGCACCTGGCGGTCGATGGAAATGCCGCGCCGCTCCATGCGCGCCAGCACGGCGGGCATGGCGCGCTCCAGCGTTTCATAGACGGTGGTGACACGCTCGGCGGCGAGCCGCGGCTTGAGCGCGTTCCACAGCCGCAGCGTCACGTCGGCGTCCTCGGCGGCGTAGTCGGTCGCCTTGTCGATGGCGACGCAGTCGAAGGTGACGCGCGCTTTGCCGGTGCCGGCGACGTCGCCGAAGTGAATGGTTTTGTGGCCCAGCCATTTCTCCGCGAGGTCGTCCATGCCGTGGCCGCCTTTGCCGGCGTCGAGCACGTAGGAAATGAGCATGGTGTCGTCGTAGCCTTGGATCTCGATGCCGCGCTGGGCGAACACCAGCCAGTCGTATTTCAGGTTCTGCCCGATTTTCAGGATGCTCTTGTCTTCAAGCAGCGGCTTGAGGGCTTTCAGCGCGTCTTCTTCCCTGATCTGATCGGCTGCCAGCCCGGCGTCGAACAAGCCATCGCCGCCGCCGTCTTTTTTGTGGGCGATTGGCACGTAGCAGGCTTCGTCCGGCGCGACGGCCAGCGAGAAGCCGCATAGGCGGGCCTGCATGGCGTCGAGGCTGGTAGTTTCCGTGTCGACCGCGATCACGCCCACCTCATGCGCGCGCGCGATCCACTCCTTCAGGCGGGCGAGCGTGCGCACGCATTCGTATTTACTGCGGTCGATCTTGCCACTGCGCGCTTTTTCCGCGCGCGCGGCGGCCAAGGAAATTGGAGTCAGTGCCCCAGGCACGGCGCCTGTTCTCCCTCCCCCACTTGCGGGGGAGGGTTGGGGAGGGGGCGCAAACAGATCGCCAG
>DAIMKK010000305.1:0-2040 GCA_036721745.1 Pseudolabrys sp.
GTCATTTCCCGCGCATCGCTTTGGCCGCCGCGCGCACGGCCTTGATGATGTTCTGGTAGCCGGTGCAGCGGCAGAGGTTCGACGACAGCACGTCGAGCAGATCCTCGTCGCTGATGCTGGGCTCGCGCTCGAGCACGCCGACCGCCAACATCAGAAAGCCCGGCGTGCAGAAGCCGCATTGCAGGCCATGATTATCCATGAAGGCTTGCTGCATCGGGTGCAGCGTGTCGCCCTGCGCCAAGCCCTCGACGGTGCGGATTTTCTTGCCCGCCGCCTGCACGGCGAACATCAGGCAGGAGCGTACCGGCTCGCCGTCCACGATCACCGTGCAAGCGCCGCAGATGCCGTGCTCGCAGCCGATATGGGTGCCGGTCTGCCCGCAATCCTCACGGATGGCGTCGGCCAGCGTGCGGCGCGGCTCGACCTTGATGGCGTGGTCGCGGCCGTTGATGGTCAGCGTGAGATCGCTCTTCGTGCTCATGCGACTTTTCCCGCTGCACGCAAGGCGGCGCGGATGCGCTGCGGCGTCGCCGGCATCTCATCGATTTCGACATCGAACGGCGTCAGGGCATCGTTGATGGCATTGATCACCGCGGCCGGCGCGCCGATGCTGCCGCCTTCGCCCAGGCCCTTGGCCTTGGTGATCGAGGTGGTACTCGGCGTTTCCATGTGAAGCAGCTCGATCGGCGGAATCTCGCGCGCGGTCGGCGGCATATAGTCGGCGAGATTGGCGGTGAGAATGCCGCCCGTTTCGTCGTAGACGATCTCCTCCAGCAGCGCGTTGCCGATGCCCTGCGCGATGCCGCCATGCACCTGGCCCTCGGCGATCATCGGATTGATGATGCGGCCGGCGTCCTCCGCAACCAGGAACTTCTCGATTGTCACGCGGCCGGTCTCCACGTCCACTTCGACGATGGCGATGTGGCAGGCGTTGGAGAAAGTGCCGGGCGGATCGTAGGAGCCGGTCTCGGTCAGCCCGGGCTCGATCTCGCCCTTGAAGCGGTGGGTTTGGGTGTAGGCTTCGCGCGCCATCTTAGCGATGGTGACGGTGCGATCGGTGCCAGCCACTTTGGCCGTGCCGTTTTCCAGCACGATGTCGCCGGGCGCCGCTTCCAGCATATGGCTGGCGATCGTGAGCAGCTTGGCGCGCACCTTGCGCGCTGCGATCAGCGTGGCGCCGCCGGAAATCACCAGCGAGCGGCTGCCGAAAGTCCCCCAGCCATACGGCGAGCGGTCGGTATCGCCATGCATCACCTTGATGACATCGGGTGTCACGCCGATCTCGTCGGCGATGATCTGCGCCAATGTCGTGCGCAGGCCTTGTCCATGCGGCGAGGAGCCGATGCGCGCTTCGACATAACCGGACGGATCGACCGACAGGACCACCGTGTCCCAGCCCGGCACGATGTCCATGCCGCGCGCGGCGAAAGCTGGGCTGCCGTAGCCGGTGCGCTCGGAGAAGGTCGCAAAGCCGATGCCGAGATGACGGCCTTTGGCGCGCTCCTTCTTCTGCCGCGCGCGGAAGGCGGGAACGTCGATGGCCTTCACCGCCATTTCCAGCATCTGCTTGTAACTGGCCTCGTCGTAAACCAGGCCCATCGCCGAGGTGTAGGGAAACTTGTCGATCAGGTTGCGGCGGCGGATATCGACCGGATCGATGGCGAAGGTGGCCGCCGCCTTGTCCATCAGCCGCTCCAGCGTGAAGGTGATCACCGGGCGCGACACGCCGCGATAGGGCGCCATGGTGCAGGTGTTGGTGAGCACGCCGCGCGCGCGGCATTCGTAGGCGCGGAAATCGTACGGTCCCGGCATCTCGGCCATAGCCATCAACGGTTCCACGCCGCAGGTGGTCGGGTAACACGAATAGGCGCCGACATTGGCGACGACGTCGGCCCTGAGCGCGATGAGTTTGGCGTTCTTGTCGAACGCGCCTTCCAGCGTCACGTATTGGTCGCGCGAATGAAAGGCGGCGATCAGGTTCTCGCGCCGGTCCTCGGTCCAGGCCACTGTGCTCTTGAGCCTGCGAGCCAGCCACACCAG
>DAIMKK010000305.1:2141-3364 GCA_036721745.1 Pseudolabrys sp.
CCGCCGCCGACATCGGGCGCGATCACGCGCAGATCGGCCTCCGGCATACCGAGCACGTCGGCGATGGCTGTGCGCGTCAGGTGCGGCATCTGCGTGGTGCAGGTCAGCGTCACGCGGCCGGAGGAAGCGTCGTAAGATGCGTGACCGGCGCGCGCTTCCATCGGCGTGGCATTCTGCCGGCGCGAGCGCGCTTCGACTTTCGCGATTTTGGCCGCGCTTTTCCAAACCGCATCGAAGTCGGGCGTTTTGAAATTGCCCTCGACGATGACGTTGCCGGGCGCCTCGGCGTGTACCTGGGTTGCGCCATTTTCGAGCGCGGCGCGCGCATCGATCACCGGCGTCGTCTCGTCGATGATGAGCTCGACCAGCTCGGCGATGTCTTCGGCTGCTTCCTTGCTTATCCCCACCACGGCGGCGACCGGCTCGCCGACGAAGCGCACGACGCCGTCGGCGAGGATCGGCTGGCCGACCGGCCGGTAATTGAATTTATGCAGCATCGGCGTGATTTTCTTCACGCCCCTGAGATCGGCGGCGGTGATCACCATCGCGCCCTTCGGCGCGGCGATCCTCGCGATCTTGCCCGCCGCGATCGGGCTACGCACGAAGCGTACCCAATGCGTTGCGGCGAGATCGGCGGTAAAGCGGCCTTGGCCGGTAATCAGCGCCGGATCTTCCAGCCGCCGGATGGCGCGGCCGACCCATTTCAATCCGCTGCCTTTGGTGTGCGCCGTCATGAAGTAGAATGCTCCATTGAGCGCCGCACCACCGCGCGCACCAGGTCGCGCCGGTAGGAGGCCGAGGTCTGATGATCCTCCAGCGGATCGACCGCATTGGCCGCGGCCTCGGCGACGGCGCGGAACACCGCGTCGCCCGGCGCTTTCCTATTGAGCGCGGCTTCAGCTTGCGCAATGCGGCGCGGGCTGGCCTCGGCGCCGCCGACCCCGACGCGCGCTTCGATAATCTTGCCGCCATGCAGGCGATAGGTGACGAGCGCTGCGGCAAGCGCGAAATCGCCGGAGCGGCGGTTGAATTCGTTAAAGCCGAATTTGGCGTCGCGCGCGAGCAGCGACAGCCGCGCTTCAGCCAGCAATTCATCCTCGGCCAGCGCCGTGGACATGATGCCTGCAAAGAAATCCTTTGCCGCGAGCAGTCGCTCGCCGCGCGTGCTTTTGGCGACCATGGTGGCGTCGAGCGTCGCCGCCACCAGGCACCATTCCGAGGCG
>DAIMKK010000305.1:3374-4223 GCA_036721745.1 Pseudolabrys sp.
GGCGGGATCGGCGTGCGCCAGGCTGCCGCAGAAGGTGCCACGCATGCGGATCGGATAATGCGCGATGTGGCGCGCGACAAAAGTGAGGAGTTTTCCGAGCGGATTATCGACGACGGGTTTGTGGAACGCGGCATGGCGCACGCATGCGCCGATGGACAAAACCTTTCCGTCGCTGGCGATCTTGTCGAGGCCGGCGACCTCGTTGATGTCCACGAGATGCGCCGGCTTGGCCAGCCGGAACGCCATGATCGGCACCAGGCTTTGGCCGCCCGCCAGCACGCGGCCATCCTGCGGCGCGACCTCGGCGAGGACTTTCAGCGCTTCATCGAGCGTGCGCGGCACGTGGCGGATGAACGGCGCTGGCTTCATGCGGCAAACCGCCTGGCGTCCGGGGGCTAAATACTTGTGCGCAAACGTTAAACCCCGGACCCGGATTGTCAAACGGGCGGCCCGTGCGCACGGGCCGTGAACCTTTACCGGCGGCGGCCGACCAATGGCTATTGCAACCTCAGATTTGGAGAATAGCCATGACCCGCCGCCAGACAGGTTGGACCTCATGCTTGATCGGCAATTAGTCGGCAGAGCGGTTCGGCATGGCCGGCGGAAAAGATTCGAACGGGAGTTAATCGATGAAACCTGTCACGGCACTGATTATTGGTGGCCTTGTCGTTGCATTGTGCGTCGTCGGATATCTTTATTATCAGAGGACGTCTAGCGACATTACAATTCAGCTGCCAAAAGTCGAGCTGAAGAAATAGTCCGCACCGGCCCAACTAGGAAGAGAATGCTATGTCGCTCGGAACCATACTGCTCATCATTATAGGGGACCTCGAATAATTGCCACCGATT
>DAIMKK010000306.1:0-4210 GCA_036721745.1 Pseudolabrys sp.
ACGTTATCACCGCGCCGTTGGCGAGTTCCATACGGACCGGAAGCGACGCTTCGCCATCGGAGAAGCACTCATCTAGCGGGTTTACAGCACCGGGAACGTGCACGTTGAAACCAACTGGAGGAACGTATGGAATGGTTGGAGGATTAGTTTGGAACAGTCCGCCCGTTATGCCGGAAATACAGTTGTTGTACTGATCAGGCAGCGTGACCTGCTGCCGGTAAATCGAATAGTGCGGCTGCAGCGAGAGTTCTTCCGACAGCGCAAAGCCGAGGCGCAAATTGGTCCCGATCGTTTCCGTGTTGTAGGAAACATATGACGTTGCCAAACTTTGCCGCGCGAAAAGGTCGATGCCGCCGGCCATGCGATAGCCCAGCAGATAGGGCTCGACAAAGGACAGATTGAAGCCGCGCGTATACTGACCGTAGCTCACCGACGCTTTGGCGAACTGACCCTTGCCCATGAGGTTGCGGTCGGCGACGCTGACTTCGGCGATGAAACCGTCGGAGGTGGAGAAGCCGCCCGCGATGGAGAACTCGCCGGTCGACATTTCCTCGACGTTGACATTGACGACGACGCGGTCGGGCGCCGAGCCCGGCTCGTTAGTGATCTTGACGGTCTTGAAATAGTTCAAATTCTTCAGCCGCCGCTCGGCGCGGTCGATCAGCGCGCGATTATAGGCATCGCCCTCGCCGATATCGAATTCGCGGCGGATCACGTAGTCGCGCGTGCGGGTATTGCCGCGAATATTGATGCGCTCGATATAGGCGCGCGTGCCCTCTTCGACCACGAAGGTGATATTGATGACTTTTCTCTGAAAGTCGCGGTCGCCGCGCGGACGCACATTGGCGAAGGCGTAGCCGTGTTTGGCCGCCTCGATCGTCATCGACTCGACGCTCTTTTCGACCAGATCGGCGTTGTAAACGCTGCCCGCGCTGAACTTGAGGCTGCCGCGCAGCGAAGCGGGATCGATCGCGCGCACGTTCGACACCACGTCGACGGTGCCGATACGATACTGGGCGCCTTCATCGATCGTGAAAGTGACGACAAAACCTTTCTTGGCCGGGTCGTATTCACCGACCGCCGCGACGATGCGCACGTCGGCGAAGCCGTGTTTGAGATAGAAGCGTCGCAACAGGTCGCGGTCGGCTTCTACCCGATCCGGGTCGTAGATGTCGGTGGTTTGCAGGAAGCTGAGCCAATTGCTCTCGGAGGTCTTGATCACGTCCTTCAAACGGCCGGCCGAGTATGCATGGATGCCGACAAAATTAATCAGCTTCACGCCGGTTTTCTGGCCTTCGGTGATCTCGAACACCAGATCAACGCGATTGTTCGGCAAATCGATGATCTTCGGATCGACCCGCACGTCGAAGCGGCCGCTGCGGTGATAGATTTCGATGATGCGCTGCACGTCGGCCTGTACGGTCGGCCGCGACAACGTCCCGCGCGGCTTCGACTGAACTTCCGCTTTGAGCTGTTCGTCTTTGGCTTTCTTGTTGCCTTCGAATGCGACGCGATTGATCACCGGGTTCTCGACCACGGTGATCACCAGGCGTCCGCCGGAATGGCTGGTTTGCACGTCCTCGAACAGGCCGGTGGCGATGAGCGCCTTGAGGCCCTCATTTTCCTGCTCGGCAGTCATCCGGCCGCCTGGACCTGGCTTGAAATAAGATTGCACGGTCGAGGTCTCGACCCGCCGGTTGCCCCGCACGTCGATGGAATTGGCGCTCTGTGCGGCCGCAACGCCGGAAGACGCCACACCCGCGATCCCGGTCCCGACAAGGATCCCCACGAGGACAACACAGCTGAGGGCTAGTCCCCGCAAAATCCGCACACCAAGTCCCATGCGCTACGCGCCTTTTATTTCACCCGTGCGGCCGCCCCCATTGCGGAGCCGACAGACGTTTGGGCTAGCTTTGGCCGTCGTTGTACAGCGTTTTAGACGCACTGCAAACGAAACTCCCAGCCCAAGTTTCCCTTTCCCGTCAGAAAGTTGCCCGAAGGCAACGTTTTTAGGACGAGCCCGGAAAGAAGATGCCTTTTATGTCATTAAAGGTAGCAAAAATCATCAACATGAGCACGATTGCCAAGCCGATGCGGAACCCGACCTCCTGCGCCCGCTCGGATAACGGCCGGCCGCGAATCACCTCGAAAATATAGAACAAAAGGTGACCGCCATCGAGCAAGGGTATCGGGAACAGGTTCAGAAGTCCGATCGAAACCGACAGCACAGCCGTCAGATGCATGAGCGCGACGAAACCAGCAGACGCCACCTGGCCGGAGACCTGGGCAATGCGAATTGGCCCGCCAAGCTGGTCGGCCGCCTCGCGGCCGGCAAAAACCCCGCCGATGTATGACAGCGTGCGGTCGACCACGAACCAAGTCTCCTGCACGCCCGCGACGACGGCTTGGAGCGGACCCATCTTCTGCGTCTTGATGTCGCCTGGCGCCATGGAACGGCTGATGCCGAGCACACCGAGCCGGTGTTTATTGCCGAAATTGTCCTTGAGCTCCCTGAGCTGAGGCGTGGCTTTAAGCGTGACATGCACGCCGCCGCGCTCGACCTCGATATTCAGCGGTTCGCCGGCACTCACGCTGACGATGCGCTGCATCTCGGCGAAATTGTCGATTTTCTCGCCATTGATGGCCACGACCAGATCGCCCGACTGGAAGCCGGCGGCCTGGGCCGCGCTGGCCGGCTGCACGGTATCGACGCGGGCGCTGGTGGTCTGCTTGCCGATCGTCATGAAGACGACGGCGAAAATGACGATCGCCAGAATAAAATTCGCGATCGGTCCAGCCGCCACCACGGCGGAACGCGGGCCGACCGGCTTGTGGACGAAGCTGACCTCTTTTTCCGCCTCGCTCATGGCGGCGGCGGCCTCGTGGTCCGGCACGCTCGCAGCATTCTCGTCGCCGAAGAATTTCACATAGCCACCGAGCGGAACCGCGGAGATCTTCCAGCGAGTTCCGTAGCGGTCGTAGAAACCGACGATTTCGGGGCCAAAACCGATCGAGAAAGTCAGTACCCTGATACCGCACCAGCGGGCCACCAGGAAATGGCCAAGCTCATGAAAGAAAACGACAATCGTGAGCACAAATAGGAAGGGAACCAGATAGCCAACCAGGTGGCCGCCAAAGGCGCCCAGACCCCCCATAAAATCAAAACTCATCACACCCTCGTCCCGCCGGTATGGCGCCCACGTCGTTAGTAAAAGCTTACTAGGATGACTTTACGGCAATTTCGGGCAAGAGGGCCAAAGCTAAACTTCTCGCATTATGGTCAACGGCGAGCGCGGCATCGATATCGGGTAGTTCGGCCAGCAGGCCGCGCCCGGCAGCCGCATCCAGCGTCGCATCGACCAGCGCCGTAATCGCCGGAAAACTGATGCGGCCGGCGAGGAATTCGGCGACGGCGACTTCATTGGCTGCATTGAACACGGTCGGTGCCGCCCCGCCCGCCCGCAGAACCCGCCGCGCCAACGCCAACGCCGGAAATCGAACGAGGTCGGGCTCCTCGAAAGTCAATTCGCGCACCTGCGCGAGATCGAGCCGGGCCGCCGGGCCATCGATCCGCCGCGGCCAGGCCAGACAATGCGCGATCGGAATGCGCATGTCGGGAGAACCGAGCTGGGCCACCACAGAACCATCGCGAAACTCCACCAGGCCATGCACCACCGATTGCGGATGCACCAGCACGTCGATCTCTTCCGGCTTGAGCGCGAACAAATGGTAAGCCTCGATCACTTCGAGGCCCTTGTTCATCAGGCTCGCTGAATCGATGGTGATCTTCGGCCCCATCGACCAGTTCGGATGACGCAACGCCTGTTGCGGTGTCGCCGCCTTGATTGCCTCCAGCGACCAGGTGCGGAACGGGCCGCCGGACGCGGTCAGGATGATGCGTTTGACATCTTCGCGCGGGCCGGCGCCGAGCGCCTGGAATATCGCGTTGTGCTCGCTATCGACCGGCAGCACGGTAGCGCCGGCAATCGCCGCGCGCCGCATGAACAAGGCGCCGGCACAAACCAGACATTCTTTGTTGGCGAGCGCGACGGTCGCGCCGCGTTCGATGGCCGCGAGCGTCGGTTTCAGTCCGACCGCGCCGCTGATCGCGCCCATCAGCCAATCGGCGGGCCGTTGCGCGGCTTCAAGCAAAGCGCCCTCGCCCGCCGCCGCCTCGATCCCGCTGCCGGCCAAGGCGTCCTTCAGATCG
>DAIMKK010000307.1:0-4205 GCA_036721745.1 Pseudolabrys sp.
CTATCGTTCACGCCAGTTCTGGTATCATCTGGGAAATCCCGGCTAAGCATGAACGCAGAGCTATAGGGGGGCCCCATGAGCGCAGGCGACCACCGCATCACCACGATCGAAGACCTCGAGGCGATCTACGACAAGCCGGTTGGCGCGGCGGTGGTGAAGGAGATCGATTACATCAGCGCGGGTTATCGGGCGCTGATCGAGGCCGCGCCGTTCGTGGCGGTGGCGACCAGCGGCCCTGAAGGTCTCGACTGCTCGCCGAAGGGCGATGCGCCCGGCTTCGTGCGCATCCTCGGCGAGAAGACGCTCGCCATTCCCGACCGGCCGGGCAACAACCGCATAGATGGTTTCCGCAACATCGTGCGTGATCCGCGCATCGCGTTGCTGTTTCTCATTCCCGGCGTGGGTGAAACCTTGCGCGTGAACGGCCGCGCCGCCATCTCGATCGATCCGGATCTGATGAAAAGTTTCACCGTGAACGGCAAGCTGCCGCGCTGCGTGCTCATCGTTCATATCGAGAGCATCTACTTCCACTGCTCAAAGGCGATGGTACGCGCGCAGTTGTGGAATCCCGCGCGCCAAGTCGACCGCAAAAGCCTGCCGAGCACCGGCACGATCATCGCCGAGGTGAGCCAGGGCAGGCTGGGCGGCGAGCCCTACGATCGCGCGCTGCCGGAACGGGTGAAGGTGGAGCTTTATTGAGCAACAATTGTTGTCGTCCCGGCCGAGTGCGGAGCGCAAGACCCAGGATCCAGGTACTCCTGCGTTCGAGATTCATCACTGTCAAAGCCAGGACGCCGCGAATCAGCTTGAACAGATCCTTCATCAGGTCGCGAACTTCCCCCGTCTGTTCTCTGCGTCCATGCTAAATCGAATATTCGGCACACAGGTCCAAGTTGGACGCCGATTCACAATGTCGATTTAGAGCTGGTATGGTGGCGTAATGCTCGCGCCTGTGGTTATACTGTCGCCATGACCCACGATCACGACCACGGCTCGGAATTGTCCGAGATGCAGCTTCGTGTGCGCGCGCTGGAGACGATCCTCACCGAGAAAGGTTATGTTGATCCGGCTGCACTCGATCTTTTAATAGAGACTTATGAGAAAAAGATCGGCCCACGCAATGGCGCTCGCGTTGTCGCCAAGGCCTGGGTAGATCCGCGCTACCAGCAGTGGCTGTTCGAAGATGGCGCTGCCGCGGTCGAATCGCTCGGCTATGGCGGGAACAAGAGCGAGCATCTGATTGCCTTGGAAAATACGCCCGCCGTGCACAATATGGTCGTATGCACGCTTTGCTCCTGCTATCCCTGGTCGCTGCTCGGCTTGCCACCGGTCTGGTACAAGTCGGCGCCCTACCGTTCACGCGCCGTCGCCGATCCGCGCGGTGTGTTGCTCGAATTCGGCGTCGAGCTACCAAAAAATGTCGAAATCCGCGTGTGGGATTCGACCTCCGAGATCCGTTACCTGGTCGTGCCGATGCGGCCCGCGGCTACCGACGGCTGGAGCGAGCAGCGTCTGGCCGATCTGGTCACCCGGGAAAGCATGATTGGCACTGGGTTGCCTAAGCAGGTCGCTGAGGTGGCGCGATGAACGGCGCGGCAGATATGGGCGGCATGCATGGCTTTGGCCCGGTGCAGGTCGAGCCAAACGAGGCGATCTTTCACGCCGACTGGGAGCGGCGCATTTTCGCGCTCAATAATGCCATAGGCGCGAGTGGCGCGTGGACTCTGGACGCCTTTCGACAGGCGCGTGAGAGCATTCCTCCCCCCGAATATCTCGCGCTGAGCTATTATGCACTGTGGGTTGTTAGCCTGGAAAATCTGTTGGTCGAGCACGGCCTCACCACTGCCGAGGAGATCGCTGCCGGCCGGTCACTTAGATCGGCGAATCCGGTGGTGGACAAGACCTCGGCTGCCGACGTAGCGCGTATAATCGCTCGCGGATCACCTTACGATCGGCCGCCGCCAAGCCCGGCACGGTTCAAAGCCGGGGACCGTGTTCGCGCGAGGAACATGCATCCGAAGACGCACACGCGTCTGCCGCGATACGTGCGTGGACATGTCGGTGTCGTCGCGCGCGTGCACGGCTGCTACGTATTCCCCGACAGCAATGCGATCGGCCGCGGCGAGGATCCGCATTGGCTCTACACCGTGCGTTTTGACGGCCGCGAATTGTGGGGCGAAAACTCCGATCCGACCGCCAATGTCTCGCTCGCGGCTTGGGAACCTTATCTCGAGCCGTTGTGATGCTACTCGATCCAAAACCCGCCCGGCGCGTGGTGACTGCGGTGCCAGGCATCCCGCGCGATGCCGACGGGCCGGTCTTCCGTGAGCCGTGGGAGGCACAAGCCTTCGCCATGGTGCTGGTGCTGCATGAACGCGGGATGTTTACGTGGCCAGAATGGGCTTCCACGCTCGCCGACGAGATCAAGCGCGCGCAGGCGGCCGGCGATCCCGATACCGGCGAGACCTATTACCAGCACTTGTCCCTACTCAAAACTCTGAATGCCGGAGAAACTCCAGGATTTCTTTGGCTTTCGGAGTTTTGAGCAGGGACAGGTGCCCCGGTACCCGACTCGCCAGGAACGAGATGCTTTGGGAGTGAATCCCATCGCGGGCATTCCCTATCAGGCCGCAAGGCCATATGTTCCAGGTGGCAATGACCTCGAAGTTGGTCTCTCATGTCCCGCCGGGGCCCGCCATGTCCTAGATGAGGAGGGCTGTATGTCGGACGCGATGTATCCGTCGACCACACGAGAAGCCACACAGAAGCGCCGTGAATTGTCACCGGCGACTGAAGAGGCCTTTCAGGCATTCAGCCAGAAGGTATTCGCCGAAGGTGCGCTATCGATCAAAATGAAACAGCTGATCGCTGTCGCGGTGGCGCACGTGACTCAGTGCCCGTACTGCATAAAAGGTCACACCAAGGCGGCGCTGCGCCATGGAGCTTCCCAAGAGGAGCTGATGGAAGCGATCTGGGTCGCAGCTGAAATGCGAGCAGGAGGCGCCTACGCTCATTCGATCCTGGCGATCGAGGAAATGGACAAAGCTGCCAAAGCAAAAAGCACGTGAGCACACGCCATGACCTGGATTAGTTGAGCCGCGTGATTCCAATTTCATTGTTTGTCGTCCGAGGTCTTCACTTTCTCCGGCGTAAAGCCGAACGCCTTGAACAGGTCTTTGGGCGGCGCCGAAGAGTCAAATGTGTGCATGCCGATAACGTGACTTCCTGATGGATCGAGCTGGACATGACCTTCTTCGCCTTCTTCTTGCACGTTGGAAAAATCAAAGCGCGCAAACTCAAAGTCCCGTGGCGAAGCGCGCCATCACCACGATGATGGCGACCTGCATGACGCCTTGCATCGCCACCACGCGCACGTAAGTTCGCATCCAGCGCCCGATCTTGGCGGCGTCGGGCTCCGGTTTCGATATTTCAAAATAAAGACGAAGGTTGGTCGGCAGCAGAATGCCGATGCCCTGCACGGTGAGCACCACGATGATGGCGAGCGCGGCGACGACCCACCAGAATTCCGGATAGCCGACCTTGAGAAAACCCATGCGCTCGGCGAGGAACCAGCCCGAAGTGCCAGTAATGACGGAGAGCGTCGGCATCAGGATCAGCGTGCGCGGAATGATGCCGGCGATCACCGCGCGGCGGGTTGGGAGTGATAGATGGCGCAGCACCGGCCCGACCACGAAGCCCATGAACAGATCGATGCCGGTCCACAGCGTGCCGCTCATCACATGCACCCAGTTGAGAAACCAGCCGCTGGGCCCGAGGATGGCGACGAACATGACCGCGAAGGCCGCCGTCGCCGCGACCAGATACCAGGGGCGCAGCGGCGAGGCGGCGGGCGCAGTTGTGGCGGCAAGCGTGGCTTCGGTCATGGCAGCTCCCGGGCGCGCGTCGAAAGGAACGACTTAGGCATAATCCGATCAGCTTGAATCGATAGCGGAACGGCAGGGATTCTCAAAGTTGGGCGGATGGGCGAGTCTCCACGGATCGATGATTCCGGGGACGAACGGTGCCGAAGCCCTATTCCCAGGATTTGCGTGAGCGGGTCGTCCGCGCGGTCGAGGCAGGGGCCTCATGCCATGAAGCGGCGGCGATTTTTGAGGTGAGCCCGAGTTCGGCGATCAAATGGGTTGCGCGTTGGCGGCGCATGTGGTGGTCGAACTTCTGGGGCTCGGCGGCAAGCCATGGGTTCT
>DAIMKK010000308.1:0-2414 GCA_036721745.1 Pseudolabrys sp.
CTCCCGTCCAGGCCATGAGCGCCGCGACGAGCAGGGCGGCAATGGGATCGGCGCGCGTCCAGCCCGTCCAGAGGACGACCAGCCCGGCAGCGAGATCAAGCCGGACGCGGATATTCCCACCGCGAACAAGAGCATCGCCGGACGCAATGCCCATTCCGTCGCTGCCGATCTCAATACGAACCAGGTCTACGTGCCGATTCCCGCCGGAGTCAGCACGATCTGCAGCTCGAAGGGCGGCACCGACTCGAACGGCTGCATCGCAGTCTTCAAAAGCCCGAACGACGACATGCCTAAGAAGCTGGCCGATCGTGATCACGGTCACTGATAATTTCGGCGTCTGACGGCCTCTCCGGCGAAGGCTTAGGCTTTTCGCCGGAGAGATTTCCCGCCCAATCCGGGATGTGAAACCGGCCTAATCGGTGCGGCGGTGCACGATTGGTGGGAGCGCAGGCGTAGTCGCAGGCATCGCTGCGCGCGGTGCTCCGGTGCCGAGCACGATCACGTCGATATTGGCGCCATGGGGCTTGATCACATAGTCGTAGCCGTCGAGCACGCGCGCCAAAATGCGGCGCAGCGGCCCCTCATAGGTCCCGGTTACGTGGCGGTTTGGTGTCGTGCCGCGGACGCGCAGTTCGAAGCGCTCGCCTAACGCCGCCAGGATCTCCGCGGCCGTGGCGTCGTTCGCCTCCAGCCGCACATCTTCCACGTGCCCTTGCACGCGGACCTCGGCGCGAACGGAATTGCCGTGAAGCGATGCCAGGAGCAGCCCAATGATGGAAAGTGCAAGCGGGCTGATGCTTCGCACGCGATGGCTCCGACAGCCCCCCAGAAAGTCTATCAGCGACCGCACGCGAGTCAACGCGGGAGCAATTAAGCTCAGCCGCGGCCGCGCTTAAGCTCGTTGAAAATCTCGTCATTGTGCTGCCCGAGCGTGGGCGGCGGTGAATCGATTTGCGGCCCGCCGTGCGCGAAGGTGAAAGCCGCCAGCGGCACACCGAAACCACCCTCGATGCCGGCGCCGCCGGCGTGACGATGGATAACACCCCGCGTCGCGATCTGCGGATCGGCGACCGCTTCGCCCATGCTGCGCACGCGCGCCGCCGGTACGTGGTTGGCTTGCAGGAATTGTTCCCATTCGTCGGCGGTGCGGGTGAGCATAATCTCCTCCAGCACCGCGATTTCGCGGGCGTGGTCGGCATCGCGCTCATCGTTGGTCTTCTTGACCATTTCGGGCCGCCCTAACAGCTTCCAAAGCCGGGCCTGCTGACGCAGATTGCTGGCGCCCAGCATCACCAAGCCGTCTTTGGTTGCGAAGGCGCCGTTGGTCGCGTGCGGCTGGCGGTTGCCGTTCGGCTTTGGGTGCACGCCGTTGCGCAGATATCCGGTGAGATGCGAGCTCATCAGGATCATCGCCACGTCGAGCATCGCCATATCGATGCGCTGGCCCTTGCCGGTGCGTTCGCGCTGGAACAGCGCGGCTGACAAGGCGAAGGCGCCGGTCATGCCGGTGGCGTAATCGACCGCCGGCGAGCCGAACTTGATCGGATTGACTTCTTTGGTGCCGGTCATCGCCATGATGCCGGAGCTGGCCTGGATCACATGGTCATAGGCGGTCTGCGGGCCGCGTGGCCCGCTCTGGCCGAAGGCCGAAAACGAAGCATAGATCAGCCGCGGATTGATCGCGGCCAGCGCTTCGTAGCCCAAGCCCAGCGCCTCGAACGCGCCGGGCCGGTAGTTCTCCACGAACACATCGGCGGTGGCGACCAACTGCTTCAGAATATCGCGATCCTTCTCCTGCTTCAGGTCGAGCGTGATCGAGCGCTTGTTGGAGCCTTGCGTCAGGAACGCCGTGCCCATGTTGCGGCGATTGAGTTCTTTGTCAGTGCCGGCGCCGCGGCTCTGGTCGGGGTCGTCGGGATGCTCGACCTTGATCACGTCGGCGCCCAGCACGGCGAGCTGATAGGCGGCGAACGGCCCGGCCAGCACATGGGTGATGTCGATTACCCGGATTCCATCGAACGGTCGCGACATTGCGCTCTCCTGCGGCAGCTATGACGCCAGCATAGCGATCCTTGGCGCGCCAGCGAATGGCTACTAAGCGATCGGTTCAAGCCCGGCGGCTATGAACAGCGCCACCGCTTCCGGCGTGGTCAAGGCTTTGACGAAGGCCGCGGCGACTTCCCGATGCCGGCTGGCGGTGGCGACGCCGGCGGCGAACTCCGAGTAGAGCTGCAGTTCCGGCGGAAACGACCCGGCATATTGCGCGCCGGTCACCGGAAGCAGTTCGGGAATCTGTTGGATCGCCATCTCCGCTTCGCCGCGCGCGACCAATTCGGCGACGCGCCCGCTCGGCCCCAGCACGATCTTGTCGCGCATTGCCTCGGCGATGCCGAGGCGGTCGAGCAGCTTATCGA
>DAIMKK010000308.1:2424-4130 GCA_036721745.1 Pseudolabrys sp.
CCGAAATAAATGCCACTGGTGCCGTCTGTGGACCGTACCACTGACTTAGCCGCGAGCAGCGCGCGCTTGAATGCTTCGGTCGTACTAAGGTCGGGTTTAGCCGCGCCCTGGCGCACCGATACGCCTAAGCCGGAGCGGCCGATAGCGACGCGCGTCTCGCCCAGCATCTTACCTTGGGCGGCGAGATCCTCGAACACCGGCCGCGTCACGATGGCGACATCGAACGCGGCGCCGTTCTCGACCTGGCGCTTGACCGCTTTGGCCGGGTCGTAACCGAACGACAGCCGGTAGCCGCTCGCGCGCTCGAATTTAGGCGCGATCTCGTTCAGCACGTCGAGCGCGGCGTGCGTGCTGAGCACTCTGATTTCTGCTGCGTTCATGGGGGTGGCCTAAGAGGCTTGAGACGTCATGGTTTTTCGGTCGCGAGCTTACCGGCGAATGACGAAGTCTCGCCAGGACAACGTCAGCATCATCGGATCACGATAAACTTTTCTCAACTGTTATTTAAATCCGTCTAAAGCCAAGCGCGATTCCTACACGTTTCTGTCGCATGTCAAAGTTCTGCGAACCATTGCAGGAGCGGTCGGCTACTATGGTCACAGCATCCACAACTTTGACGCACGCCAACAACGACACCAATCGCAACCTGGTGCGAATATTCAGCATCTGCCTGAGCACCCTGGTGCTGTCCTATACGGTACTGGCGTTTCGCCAGTTTCTCGAGCAAGGAGCCTTCGACGCCGTCACTTTATTGATGACGGCGGTTCGCCTCCTGTTGGGCGCGGCTGCGCTAGTCGTGGTCTTTAATCCGCCTTGGCTTGCCAGCCGGCTAGAGCGTCAGGTCGACGCGATGGGCGGCCTGTTCGAAGCCGGATACGGCAATACGAGCACCAGCGAAAAGATCAGACTGATCGTGCTGGTGACGATGGTCAGCCTGCTCCTGGAGCTGGTGATGATCCGTTGGCTGGCATCGGTTTTCCCGGTGTTTTCATTCTTCAAGAATTTCACGCTGCTCGCCTGCTTCCTGGGTCTGGGAGCGGGCTACGCAGTAGCGGAAAGACAGCCCTGCGCCCCCGCGCTGGTGCTGCCGATGCTTGCGCTGTTCGCCGGCGTTATCGTCCTGCTGCGCTACGACGTTGCCGCGGACTAAGGTCTGTTTGGCGCGCTGCCGATGTGGGGGCAAACGTCGGTCTACTTGGCGATGGACGCTTTCGATTGGATGACTTTAGTTCGGCTGAGGATGCCGCTCTATCTGCTGCTGGGCATGAGTTTCATTCTTTGCGCCTGCATTTGTTACCCGATCGGTCAATTGTGCGGCAAATTGCTTCACAGCTCGGATGCGCTGAAAGCCTACGGCCTCAATCTGGCGGGCAGCATTCTTGGCGTCGTGGCGCTGTTCGTGATGAGCCTGTTCTGGCTGCCGCCGGTCGTCTGGTTTGCCGCGGTCGGGGGAATCCTGCTGTTTTATGTTTTGTCACGCGACGTGCGCCTGCCGCTCGGCGTGGCGAGTTTTTGCGTGCTGCTGACGATTCTCGCCTGGCCGGTGCAGCCGGAAATCCAGCGGATTTATTCGCCGTATCAATTGCTCGAGCGTACGGCCAAGCCGGATGGTTTGATGCAAATTTTGTCTGGCGGATACTATTATCAAAAAGTCTACAATTTGGAGGAGAGCAAGCGCGGACATGAGTCCGACGAGGACCGCTATG
>DAIMKK010000309.1:0-4122 GCA_036721745.1 Pseudolabrys sp.
ATCTGAAGGTGAATTGAGACGCGATGTTTGCGCTGTGCGAACTAGCTAGGCCGCGCTCCCAAAAAAACGCCGTCCTCTCATTTCAAGTACGGTTGCCACTGAGTGCCGTGCTTTGGGGCCTTTAACTCCGTTCGCAAAACTGAGTTTCGCTCCAGAATCGTCACATAAGGATACAAGTGGATCGAATCCACGACCGCCTGAAATGGCCTGCATTCACAAACGTAACGTCGCTCATTATCGTCGGGAGCATTATGAGTCACCACATAGTCATTCAACTTGTGTGCCAATCCATGAACATAAGATGCAAATGGATTGTAACCTGCATGCACATCCTCGCATAAATAGACCCCGCCCGGCCGCATGAAAGGAAATAGTTCCTCAAGACTTGCAATTTGTTGTTCAGGCAGGTGCCCACCGTCGTCTATGACGATATCAAATGCAGGCGCGTTCTTGCGCGTTTCTTGCCAAAATGATCGATCGGCCTGGTCACCGATGAAAATCTTTACCCGGTCGCGTTCGTAGACGCGGCATTCCGGAGCAATATCGACACCGTAAACCGTTGCTTTTGGACCAAAATAGTTGAGCCACATGTCCAAGCTGCCGCCACTATAGACGCCGATCTCCAAGACGTGGACGTCTTGCCCGCGAAATTTTCGAAAATGTCGATCGTAGATATCGAAGTAGTGAATCCATTTCCAAATTCCGGGGCCTTCTTTTCGCTTTTCGAAAAAATCACGTAGCGGGTTCTGTTGGGGATTCGCGTCCGCCGAGGCCGGAGGTGTGATCGTGGGTGACTGCTGCAGATTGCTCTCGTATCCTCGCCGGATCGCGCGCGCTAAGCTATTCGATGAAGTCACTTTCAATGCTCCGCCACTGAAACACAGAATTTTTCTAACTCAATAATGAGGGCTTTCCTATGCCGGGGCAATCATCAAAGCGCTAATGTTGACGCGGCGCGATGTCGTCGTTCCTAGCCCGGCCGCCGCATCAGACCAAGCCAGATGCCGCCGCCGATCAGCACCGCGCCGGACAAGCGCCCGAGCAGCCGATTGTGCTTCGGCTTTATGAACCAGGCGCGGCCGAGGCTGGCCGCCAGGCCCCAGCCGGAATCCAGCGTGGCGCCCATCAAGACCGACACCACGCACATCACCAGCAACTGGTGTTCGACCGGCAAGCTCGAATCAATGAATTGCGGCAGGAACGCTGTGAAGAACGCGATCGATTTCGGATTGGTGATCGCCACGACGAAACCGCGCCAGGCATAGACGTGGCCGCGCGGCGGCGCCGTCGCGGCCGTAGCGCCGGCGTGCCGCCACGCCTGAACGCCGAGCCAGATCAGATAGGCGGCGCCGATCCAGCGCAGATAATCGAAAATCTCGGATGAGGTTTTCAGTATCCAACCCAAGCCGACTGCGATGCAGCCAACCAGCAGCGCATTACCGGTAGAGGCGCCGGCCACCGTCAGCAGCGCCGCACGGGTGCCTTGCCGTGCACCGGTCGCGACGATCAGCGTGACGATCGGCCCCGGCGTGAGGAACAGCACGATGGTGATGAGCAGGAAGGCGGAGAAGAGCTGGTAGTTCATGGAATTGTCATGCCCGGCCTTGTGCGGGCATCCCGCTTAGGTGGGCAATGCCTATAAGTCCCTTATCGGGATGGCCGGGACAAGCCCGGCCATGACAGTCTTCTATTCTTCCTCTTCCTCGCTCAGCCGCTCGACCGACACCACGTGCTCGTCGTCCGCGGTGTTGAGCACGATCACCCCCTGCGTTGAGCGCCCGGCGATGCGGATGCCGGCGACCGGCGTGCGGATCAGCTTGCCTTGGTCGGTCACCAGCATGACCTGGTCGTCCTCTTCGATCGGGAAGGACGCAACCAGCCGGCCGATCTTTGGCTTGAGCTTGAACGTGCCGTTTGCCTTTTCCCAGATGTCCATGGCGACGATGCCTTTGCCGCCGCGGCCGGTGATCCGGTATTGGAACGACGACGAGCGCTTGCCGTAGCCGCGCTCGGAGAGCGTCAGCACGAACTGCTCGGCTTCCGACAATTCGACGTAACGTTGTTCGCCAAGTTCGATATTGGCGGCATCGGCCGCCTCCGGCGCATCCTCGGCATCGGGCACCGCTGTCTCGTCCACCTCAACGCCGGTGCCGCGCCGGATCGCGCTGGCCCGCTTGAGATAAGCCGCCCGTTCGTCAGACGTCGCGTTGACATGGCGCAAAATCGACATCGAAATCAGCTTGTCATCGTCATCGAGCGCGATGCCGCGCACGCCCATGGAGGTGCGGCCGGTAAACACGCGCACGCCGTGTTCTATTTCGCCGCGTCTATCGGATACCGGAAAACGGATGCACTGGCCGCCGGAAGACGTCAGCAGCACGTCGTCCTTCTCGGTGCAGATCGCGACGTCGACGATCGCCTCGCCCGGGCTGAGCTTCATGGCGATGATGCCGGAACGGCGCACGTCGACGAAATCGCTGAGCTTATTGCGCCGCACTGTGCCCTTGGTGGTGGCGAACATTACGTCGAAATTGCCCCAGGTCTTCTCGTCCTCGGGCAGCGGCATGATGGTGGTGATGGTCTCGCCCTGATCGAGCGGCAAGATATTGATCAGCGCCTTGCCGCGCGCCTGCGGCGCCGCCAGCGGCAGCCGCCAGACCTTTTCCTTGTAGACTTGGCCGGCGGAGGAGAAGAACAGAACCGGTGTATGGGTATTGGCGACGAACAGCCGGCTGACGAAATCCTCCTCGCGCACCTGCATGCCGCCACGGCCCTTGCCGCCGCGCTTTTGCGCGCGATAGGTCGAGAGCGGCACACGCTTGATGTAGCCTAGATGCGAGACGGTCACGACCATGTCCTCGCGCTGGATCAGGTCTTCGTCCTCCACCTCGCCTTCTTCCTCGGCGATCACGGTGCGGCGCGGCGTGGCGAATTCCGCTTTCAGCTTCGCCAGTTCGTCCTTGATGATGGTCTGGATGCGCGCGCGCGACCGCAGAATTTCCAGGTAGTCGGCGATCTCGCTGGCGAGCTTGTCGAGTTCGGCCTTGATCTCGTCGCGCCCTAAGGCCGTGAGCCGCTGTAGGCGCAGATCGAGGATCGCCTTGGCCTGCTCGACCGAAAGCCGCGCTGTGCCTTTGGCGCTCACTTTGTGGCGCGGGTCGTCGATCAATTCAATCAGTGTGGCGGCCGTGGTGGCCGGCCATTCGCGCGCCATCAAGGCCTCGCGCGCCTCGTTGGCGTCCTGCGAGGCGCGGATCAGCTTGATCACCTCGTCGATATTGGCGACAGCGATGGCGAGGCCGACCAGCACATGGGCGCGGTCGCGCGCCTTGCCGAGCAGATGCTTGGTCCGCCGCGACACCACCTCTTCGCGGAAGGCGATGAAGGCAGTGAGCATATCCTTCAGCGTCATCAGCAACGGGCGGCCGCCGTCGAGCGCCACCATATTGGCGCCGAACGAGGACTGCAGCGGCGTAAAACGGTAGAGTTGGTTGAGCACGACGTCGCGCTCGGCGTCGCGCTTGAGCTCGATCACGACGCGGTAGCCGTCGCGATCCGACTCGTCGCGCAGGTCGGAAATGCCGTCGATCTTTTTCTCGTGCACCAGCTCGGCGATGCGCTCGACCATCGAGGCCTTGTTCACCTGATAGGGGATCTCGGTGACGACGATCGCTTCGCGTTCCTTGCGGATGGTCTCGAAGGCGACCTTGCCGCGCATCACGATCGAGCCGCGGCCGGTCTGATAGGCGCTGCGGATGCCGGCCTTGCCGAGAATGATGCCGCCGGTGGGAAAATCCGGGCCGAGCACGATGGCGTTAAGATCGTCGATGCTTAAGCCGGGATCGGCGATCAGCGCGGTGCAGGCGTCGATCAATTCGCCCAGATTGTGCGGCGGGATATTGGTCGCCATGCCGACGGCGATGCCACCGGCGCCGTTGACCAAAAGATTGGGATAGCGCGCCGGCAGCACCACCGGCTCGTGCTCGTTGCCGTCATAATTAGCCTGGAAGTCGACGGTATCCTTGTCGATGTCGTCGAGCAGCGCCATCGCGGGCTTGGCCAGCCGGCATTCGGTGTAGCGCATGGCCGCCGGTGGATCGCCGTCGACCGAGCCGAAATTGC
>DAIMKK010000310.1:0-1510 GCA_036721745.1 Pseudolabrys sp.
CCACGCTGTTCGGCGAATGCGTGCTGGCGCTGCTCGATCCGACCACCCGCACGCTCGGGCCGGTCTATTTGAGCCAGCTCGAGGGCGCCGTAATGGGCGCGCCGTTGTCACTTTGGGACAGCATCATGGTGGCCTGGCCGCAGATCGTCGGCATGGTGGCGGCGAACATCCTACTTTTCGTCGGCGGCTATGTTGCCTTCCAACGACAAGAAGTGAGGGCGTAGATACCCGGCTCGCTCAGCCGAAAGCCTCGCGCCGGCGGTAAGCCGGCACGAGGATTTATTTTAATCAGAGCTTACGAAAATACCTCAGTTCTTCGAACCGGTAGTGCCGCTGCTCGGATTGGGCGAACAGGTTTCGCCGCTCTTGGCGGCGTTCTGGCACGCCGCAAGACTGGCGTATTGGCAGTTCAGCGCGCCGCTGGCGCCTTTGATGCAGAACTTGCCGCTGCCGGCCGCTTGCGTGGAACTGCTGCCCATCGTGCCGCTCTTGTCCATCGACGATGTCTGCGCGCTGGCGATGGAAATGCCGGCGATCAACGCCGCAACGGCGGTGAGGGTGGTCAATGTCTTCATGATTACCTCCTTGAGGGTGAATGCCGCGCAGGCGGCACCCACGACAACGAGGGGCTAGAACGTGTGTTCCGGGAACTCCGGCTTCATTGAAAGAAATTTTAGAATGCGGCGACCGCGTGGCAATTTGGCGCGACGGAGTTCCGCCGCGGTGACCACGATCTCGACCAGATGCGGCGGTTCGAGCGCGACGCCGAGGCAGGCGCGCATCGGCGGCTGGGTGCGGTCCACCCACTCGTCCCAGGCTTTGTTCATCTCTTCCTTGCGGGCAATGTCGGCGATGTAGACGACCGCCGACAAAATGCGGCTCTTGTCGCTGCCCGACAGGGCCAGGCTCTCGTCGATGCGTTTGAGCGCCTTGCGGGTCTGCTCGTAAAAACTCGGGTCGCCGTCCGGCGACACCGCGACCGTGAACACCAGGCCGCCGTGGACGACGGCCCGGCTGCGGGTGGGGGTGAGGCCGGGAAAACGCGTAATTATGGCGGGGCTCCTGCCGGGTTCAAAAGCAGGATCAGTGTAGGACGAAACCGCACGCAACGAAAAACCCGGCGCAGGCGCCGGGCTTTCCAATTCATGCTGTGTGGTTAGTCAAGCGCTTAATGCTTGACGGCTTCCTTGACCGTATCCTTGAAGCCGCCGACCGCGTTCTGCACCTTGCCGGCAACCTGCTGCACTTTGCCTTCGGTCTCAAGCTTGCTGTCGCCGGTCACCTTGCCCGCGACTTCCTTGATTTTTCCTTTGGCCTGCTCGAGCGAGCCTTCGACGCGATCTTTGTTCATGTTGTTCGTCCTCTCATTAAGGGGCGTGGGGATCGCTATGACAACGAATGAACATCTATGAAGGTTCCGCCGCCGCGCACGTGCGACCGATTGCCGCGATCTGGCAAAGGGCACGGCGCAACGGCAATTCGGAGATTCTAGCCGATGGTCGGACGTTCA
>DAIMKK010000310.1:1520-4119 GCA_036721745.1 Pseudolabrys sp.
GCGCAACGGCAAAACGGCCGGGAAAGCTCCCGGCCGCCTGCCGATTATCGCGTTACACGTGACGCATTACGCTTCGAGGATCGCCACGATCTCGTGCGTGCGCGGGTCGATGACGAGGATCTCGCTGCCGACCAGAATGTAGTCATAGCCGCGCCATTCGGGGTAGATCGCGATCACTTCCACCGGCAGCGGATAGAAATGCACGCTCTCCGGCACGCGGGTTCCGACGTTCACCGAAACATTGAGGTGCGCCGGCGCCACTTTTTGCTGCCTGAAGATGGTGGTGATCTTGCTGCGCTGCTCGGTCGACAGCTTGGCCGCGCCCGCTGCGCCTTGGCCAGTGGTGGCTGGCTTCTCGCTGGCCGTGGATTGGCTCGACTTCGCGCCGGTCGGGGCCTGCGCATTCTCGTCGGCCTTGGGCTTCATATTGGCGCCGCCATTGGCATCCGATGAACCCTTGACCGCTGGGCCCTTATCCATGCTGCCCTTGTCGGTGGCGCGCGTCTTGTCGGCGTCGGATGCCTTTGGCGCCTGCCCGATCGTCTCGGGGCCCTTTTTCGTGCTGGCCTTCTGCTCGCCGTGCTTTATGGCCGGCGCTACCTTCTCGGCCGGCGCCTTCTGCTGTGCGGCTGGCGCGCGAGCCGGCGCTTCGTCGTTTTTCATGGTCTGCGCCGATGCGATACCGACGGTAAGCAGCAGCGTCGCTGCGACGGTCGATAGCAGTCTTGCTTTCCTCATTGAATCCTCCTGTGGGGCACCTCCCGACGTGCTTGACGTTGTGGCGTGCATAACGGGAACGTCGCGAAGCCGCATCTGTTCCACGATCTTTGTTCTGCCGCAGTTCCCCCGCCATTGCGTTCGGGGGGCCGCCAAGGCACGCTAAGGATTCTCAACCGGGGAGGGGACGTTGGCGATTCTGTCATCCGCCATCGATACAGGCAGCGCCGAATTCCGCGCCAATGCCGAGAAAATGCGCGCACTCACGGGCGAATTGCAGGCGCGCCGCGCCGAGGCCGCTTTGGGCGGCTCGGAAAAATCGCGCGAGCGCCATGTATCGCGCGGAAAACTTCTTCCACGCGAACGCGTGATGAACCTGATCGATTCCGGCTCGCCGTTCCTGGAACTATCGCCGCTCGCCGCCTTCGGCATGTACGACGGCGACATCCACGCCGCCGGCATTATCACCGGCATCGGCCGCGTCGAAGGGCGCGAATGCATGATCGTGGCCAACGACGCCACCATCAAAGGCGGCAGCTATCACCCGATGACGGTTAAAAAACATTTGCGCGCGCAGGAGATCGCGCGCGAGAACCGGCTGCCTTGTATCTATCTGGTGGATTCAGGCGGCGCCAATTTGCCGACGCAGACCGAGGTATTCCCCGACCGCGAGCATTTCGGCCGCATCTTCTACAACCAGGCGGTTTTATCGAGCTTAGCGATTCCGCAGATCGCGGTGGTGATGGGGTCCTGCACCGCCGGCGGCGCCTATGTGCCGGCGATGTCGGACGAGACCATCATCGTCAAGAACCAGGGCACTATTTTCCTCGGTGGCCCGCCGCTGGTGAAGGCCGCTACGGGAGAGGTGGTGAGCGCCGAGGACCTCGGCGGCGGCGACCTGCACGCGCGCAAATCGGGCGTTGCCGATCACCTGGCGCAGGACGATCATCACGCGCTCTCGCTCGCGCGCCGCATCGTGGCCAATCTCAACAGCCGGAAGACGGTGGACATTCCGCTTCATGCGCCGCGCGAGCCGGCGCTGAGCCCCGCCGAGCTCGACGGCGTGGTGCCGGTTGATCTCAAGAAGCAATACGACGTGCGCGAGGTCATCGCGCGCCTGGTCGACGCTTCCGAATTCGACGAGTTCAAGCAGCTCTACGGCACCACGCTGGTCACCGGCTTCGCTCATATCCACGGCATGCCGGTCGGCATTCTCGGCAACAACGGCATTCTGTTTTCGGAGAGCGCACTGAAGGCCGCGCATTTCGTCGAGCTGTGCTGCCAGCGCCGCATTCCGCTGTTGTTTTTGCAGAACATCGTCGGCTTCATGGTGGGCAAGGACTACGAGGCCGGCGGCATCGCCAAGGACGGCGCCAAGATGGTGACGGCGGTGGCCTGCGCCCAAGTGCCGAAAATCACCGTGATCGTCGGCGGCTCCTACGGCGCCGGCAATTACGGCATGTGCGGGCGCGCTTACGGCCCGCGCTTTTTGTTCATGTGGCCGAACGCGCGCATCTCGGTGATGGGCGGCGAGCAGGCGGCCTCGGTGCTGGCGACGGTCAAGCGCGACAACATCGAGGGCGAGGGCAGGACCTGGAGCGCCGAGGAAGAAGACGCCTTCAAGTCGCCGATCCGCGACCAATACGAAACCGAGGGCAATCCCTATTACGCCACCGCGCGGCTGTGGGACGACGGCATCATCGCGCCGAGTGAAACCCGCCGCGTTCTGGCGCTGGCGTTTTCCGCCGCGCTCAATGCGCCGGTGCCGGAGACGAAGTTTGGGGTGTTTAGGATGTAGTAGTCAAACGCCGCCTTTCGGCTTCTCTCCAGATTTCTGCGCTACTATCTGAGTTTTGAGGTCTTTAGTTTCTTGTCCAATTAC
>DAIMKK010000311.1:0-4114 GCA_036721745.1 Pseudolabrys sp.
GGGGCGCGAGCTAGAAGGCGTAGGTCATGGCCTGGAATCTCTGCCGGTCCCAATTTCCACGCCCGGTTTCGATTCCGCGCCTTATCTTACGGCGACCTGCGTCATCACACGCGATCCAGAGACCGGCGTCCAAAACGTCGGCACATACCGCGGGCAACTTAAGTCGCCGACGCGGCTCGGCATGATGACGTTCGTCGCATTGCGCGCCGGCGGCTTTGAGCACTGGAAAAAATATCAGGCCGTGGGCAAGAAGATGCCGGTTGCGATCGTCGTTGGCTGCCCGCCGGTGGTCGCGTTCCAAGGTCCGCAGAAGCTGCCGCTCGGGCTAGACGAGATCTCTGTCGCAGGTGGACTTGCTGGAGGCCCGATCAATGTCACGCATGGGCGCACCGTCGACCTGTTGGTTCCGGCGGAAGCGGAAGTTGTGATCGAAGGTTACGCGGATCCCGATTATCTCGAGCCGGAAGGGCCGTTTGGAGAATCGCACGGCTACGTCGCGCTTGAGGACTACAACCTCGTCGTCGAAGTGACGGCAATTACGCGCCGCCGGAACGCGATCTTCACATCGATCATCTCGCAGGTAACGCCGAGTGAGTCGAGCGTCATCAAGCGGCTCGCTTACGAACCGCTGTTCCTCTCGCGTTTGCGCGATCAACTTGGGATCAAGGGATTGAAGCGCGTGGTCCTGCATGAGCCGCTCACCAACCTTCGGAAATTTCTGTTCCTACAATTCGCGCGGGGTACGCCGCGCACCGAGGTGTGGCGCGCACTCCACGGCGTTCTGACGCTGCAAGCCATCGTCGGCAAATTCGTCATCGCTGTCGACGAAGACATCGACCCGGAAAATGCGGATTCAGTGTTCTGGGCGATGTCGTATCGCTGCAATCCGATCAAGGATACGCAAGTGGTGCCGTACCGCGAACACGGCCACGGGCCGCGCAGCGGGGGGCCGACAGAACCAGATTCTGCGCTCCTGATCGACGCGACTATGAAGCATGAAATGCCGCCGCTCGCGCTGCCCAAGCGCGAATACATGGAGAACGCGAAAGTTTTGTGGGAACGCCTCGGCTTACCAGCGCTGAAACCCGAGGCGCCGTGGTTTGGTTATTCGCTCGGTGATTGGGACGAGGAATGGGACAAAAATGCGCTTCAGGCAACGCGCGGGGAGTGGATGGATCGCAGCTCATCCTATTTACAACGGCGCCGCCGCGGAATTGCGCCCAATACATCGAGCCGGACCGTGGACGGAAAGACGGAAGAGTAGGTGCAGCTTAGGTACTTGTGCGAAGAGATGGCATAAATGCCACAAATAGGAGGAAAGAAAAATGACGGTTAGATCTCTCGTGGGCGCGATCCTCATCGTCGCCAGTGGCATCTTGGGAACGCTTGCGACCGCTGCCGCGCAGAACTATCCGGACAGACCGGTCCATATGGTCCTCGCGTTCCCGGCGGGCGGCACACTCGATACGCTCGCACGTATCATATCTCAGAAACTTTCCGAGAAGTGGGGCCAGTCAGTTATCGTCGAAAACCACCCGGGCGCCGGCGGCAATATCGGCGCTGTCTATGCCGCCCGAACCTCGCCTGATGGCTATACGCTTCATTTCGGGGCCCAGTCGCTCGCGGTGAACGTCACTATCGCACCACAAAAGGGATTTGATCCGGTCAAGGACTTCGATCCAATCATCCTGGTTGCGACGGCCCAAGATGTTCTTATGGTGCCGCCCAATTCGCAGTTTCATTCGGTTAAGGAATTGATCGATTTTGCGAAACAACATCCGGGGCAACTTAACTATGCGAGTTTGGGCCCGGGTACGAGCGCATTTCTCGCGACGGCCTTGTTCAGCGATCTTGCCGGGATAAAAATGCAGAACGTATCGTATTCCGCGGTCTCGCAGGCTTCGACCGATGTGATGTCCGGCCGCGTTTCGCTCTTCATCCCGACGCTCGGCGGACATCTCGGGCACATCAAGGCCGGAAATGCACGCGCCCTGGCGGTGTCCGGAGCGGTGCGGGCAGAGCAGCTTCCCGACGTGCCGACCTTCAAGGAATTAGGCATAGCGTTCGTGGCGGAAACGAGCTGGTACGGGATTTATGCCCCCAAAGGCACTCCCGGCAAAATCATCGCCATGGTGAATAGAGACGTCAGTCAGATTCTCGATTCTCCAGAAGTTAAGAAGAGGAGCGACGCGCTGGGCTTCAGACTGCTCGGAGGCCCGCCGGAGGCACTTTCCGCAAGGCTCAAGGATGAGATCGCAAAATGGGCGGAGATGGCCAAGAGCGGGTCGCTGGTCGCACATTGAGCAACGGATGCTCCCGACGATCGGGTCGGTACGAGTCCTGATCAATATCGCGGAGTGAATCGATCTCACTTCCACTGTCTTTCCTGCGGCCACGAATCCGCATTCGCTCTACGATCGCAGGATTAAACCGGAACATCATACACGAGGGGTGTCGAATGGATCACGCACAACAGCCAATCATTGACAAGCGCGGCGAGCCGCACGTGCAGCGCTTTAACGAGCAACGCTGGCTTATCGACAATATCATCCGCGCCAACGGCATCGATTGGGATCAGCCGCGTTCGATGTATCTGAGTGGGCCTTGCGGAATCGAAGGCAATGCTGACTTCGCGGGCATCCGCGAGCGCGTAAAAAAGATGGCGGATATCGGCCCGGCCTTCGAGGCGGTTGCTCGCCGCCGCGAGGCAAAGGCTAAGGCCGCGGAGGAGGCCGATCGCAAGGTGACGGCGCGCGACAACTACTTCATGGCGGCAATTCATTGGGGCGCGGCGCAGTGGCCGTACGATCAGAACGATGAAACCAATGTCGCGTATAATAACAAGAAGCGCGAATGCTATACCAAATATGCCGCCCTCTCGGACCACCATGTTGAGGCGGTTTGGGTGCCGTTTCAGGGCAAGTCGATTCCGGCCTGGTTTCATTTGCCGCCGAATTACAAAGGCGGCCGCATCCCGGTGGTGATCTCAATTCCGGGCATGGACAGTTTTAAGGAAGTCATGGTCGCGCTCTACGGCGACCGCTGGCTCAACCGCGGCATCGCGGTGCTCGCCATAGACGGGCCGGGCCAATACGAATCGCCCATGATCGGTGTCTATTTCAGCACGGACAAATGGGCCGCCGCCGGCCCAGCGTTGGTCGACTGGCTTTCGGGTCGGCCGGAAATCGATGCAGCCCGCATCGGTGTCAACGGGCTGAGTTTTGGTTCCTTTTTCGGCACGATCCTGACCGCCAACGAACCGCGCATTTGCGCATGCTCGGTAATGTCGGTCTGCCACGAGCCCGGGGCCCATACTATTTTCCAAGAAGCATCTCCGACCTTCAAGAAACGCTTCATGTACATGTCGGGCATCACCGATGAAGCCAAGTTCGATGAATTCCGCAAGAAGACGATCACTTGGGAAGGGCATGCGGAGAAAATACGCGTGCCCTATCTGTGTGTAGCCGGCGAGGCCGAAGAACTCAGCCCGCTCGTGCACTCCGAGCGGCTGCTGCAGTCCGTAAAAGGACCGAAGCAGATGGTGGTCTATCAGGACTCGCGCCATTCGGTCGGAAATGTTCCCGCAGCAAATCTTGGGCCCTTTCCTCCAATTCTCGTCGCCGATTGGATGGCCGACCGGCTTGCCGGGAAACCTCTCGCGAGCGAACGTTGGTACGTGACGGCAAGCGGCCAGATCAACAAGACGCCATTCTGACAATTCGGAGTCGATATGAGCTCGAACATCATCCAGACAGGCCGGGAAGGCGATATTGCGATCATAACGATCGACCGGCCGGCTGAAGGCAATATGCTGACGGCCGAAATGTTGGGCGAACTATCGGAGGCGTTCCGACGCGTCGGCGCGACCGGCGCCAAGGTCGTGGTTCTGCGTTCGAACGGACCAGACTTTTGCCGCGGTCGTGATGTGAAGGGTGCGCGTCCGGCGCCGACGGCCTTGGCGGTGCGCGAAAGCGTCGTGACGCCGCTTCTCGATGTCTATGATTCGATGGCAAACACGCCGCAACCGATTGTCGGTGCGGTGCAAGGACGTGCGCTCGGTTTCGGTTGCGCGCTTGCGACTGCCTGCGACATTACGATCGCCGCGGATAATGCT
>DAIMKK010000312.1:0-4096 GCA_036721745.1 Pseudolabrys sp.
GAGCGCGCCGGCAACGGCGTGCTGATCGACAATGGTCTCGTGCTGACCATCGGCTACCTGATCACGGAAGCCGCCACCGTCTGGCTGCATCTCGGGGACGGTCACGTGGTGGAAGGCCACGCGCTCGGCTTCGACCAGGAGACCGGCTTCGGCCTGGTGCAGGCGCTCGGCAAGATCGATCTGCCGGCATTGCCCATCGGTTCATCGCGCTTAGCCGAGATCGGCGAGCGCGTGGTCATCGGCGGCGCCGGCGGACGCACCCGCTCGCTCGCCGGGCGCATTGCCGCCAAGCAGGAATTTGCCGGCTATTGGGAATACGTGCTGGACGAGGCGATCTTCACTCATCCGGCGCACCCCAATTGGGGCGGCACCGCGCTGATTTCGCCCAAGGGTGAATTGATCGGCGTCGGCTCGCTCCAGCTCGAGCGCGCGCGCGAAGGCAAGAACGAACACCTCAACATGGTGGTGCCGATCGATCTGTTGGCGCCGGTCCTCGACGACCTGCGCAAATTCGGCCGCGTCAACAAGCCGGCGCGGCCCTGGCTCGGGCTCTATTCGACCGAGATCGAGAACAAGATCGTCGCCGTCGGCATCGCGCCCAAGGGTCCGGCGGCGCGGGCGGAATTGAAAACAGGCGACGTGGTGTTGGCGGTCAAAGGCGAGACCGTGACGAGCTTGGCCTCCTTCTACCGCAAGGTCTGGGCGCTCGGCCAAGCCGGCGTGGAGGTGCCGCTCACGCTCTATCGCGAAGGCGTCACCTTCGACGTGGGGGTGAATTCATCCGACCGGCAGAAGTTTCTCAAGGCGCCAAGGATGCATTAAAGCGGTTCAGTTCCCGGGGGCTCAGGGGCCTTCCACTATCATCCATTGACGGTTGAGCAGCCATCATCCGAGACCGTGGCATGACCGATATCAGTCAAGTGAACACGTTGTTTCAGCTTCTGTCTTTGGCCAAGCAGCGGCTTTCGCCGGGCGCCTGGGATTACCTTATGGGAGGCTCGGAAACCGAGACAACCCTCAACCAATATCGCCTGGCACTCGATCGCCTCGCGTTCCGCCCGCGCGTGCTGCGAAATGTCGAACACATCGATACGAGCACGACCCTGCTGGGTCTGACGCTCAAGCTCCCCATCGTCCTCGCGCCGATCGGTTCGATGCAGGACATCATCGCCGAAGGCGGCGTCGTGCCGACCCGTGCCGCGGCACGGGCCGGCGTCGTCCATATGAGGTCAGCCGTGCCGCCGATCATCCCAAATTCTTCCAGCTCTATGTGCGCGGCGACAAGCAATGGGTGGATAGCACGATAAAGCGCGCGCTGGGGTTCGGCTATCGCGCCATTTGCCTCACGGTCGATCGTGCCACCTACGGCCGCCGTGAACGCGACATTGCCAAGAGTCATCGGCCGACGGTGCGCGTCGGGCATGCTTCCGAAACGTTTCAGGCAGCCTTCGATTGGGACGATGTCGATCGCATCCGATCCTACGTGAAGGTTCCGCTGATCCTCAAAGGGATCAGTACGGCCGAAGATGCGGAGATCGGCGTCGCGCGCGGGGTTGACTGCATTTACGTCTCCAACCATGGCGGGCGGCAGCTCGACCATTCGCAAGGAACGATTTCGGCGCTGCCTGAGATTGTCGCCGCGGTCGGCGGCCGCGCCGAGATCATTGTCGACGGCGGCATCCTGCGCGGGACCGACGTTCTCAAGGCGCTGGCGCTGGGTGCGACTGCGGTCGGGATCGGCCGTTTGCAGGGAATTGCCTTGGGAGCCGGGGGCGAAGAGGCCGTCGTGCGCATGCTCGAGATCGTCGAAAACGAGATCGTGCGGTCGATGGCTCTCCTGGGTGTGACCAAAATGGCTGAGCTCAATCCGCGTTTTTTGACGCCGGCCGAGCCGCTCCCTCGCACTTGGCTTGAGAGTGCCTTTCCACTGATGCGCGAAGGTTACGGTGCGCCGGCAAGCGAAATCCGCGAGCTGTCGCTTGCGCTTCCCGGTGAAAGCGGCGGTGCAGCACGGTAAGACGTGCGTGCGCCCCCCAATCGAGGTTGGTAAGCGCGTCATTCCTCCCCCTTTCGCGGGAATGAGCGGCGCCATCAGATTTCTTCGATCTTGTCCACGCGCTTGGGATAAAACGCCAGATAGCCGGCAATCTCGGCCATGGCCGGCAAAGGCTTCTCGTAGCTCCACACCGCGTTCTCTGCCGTGGTCCCGCCCGCGACGATCGAAAAATAGCTGGCGTCGCCTTTGAAGGGGCAGTGGCTGGCATGCGCAGTGCGTATAAGCCGGCGCATGGCGATGTCGGCGCGCGGAATATATTGCACCGGCGGATAGCCCGCCTCGCGCAAGGTGAGCGCGCGCGTCGTGTCGGCGATAACCTGGCCCGCAAAAGTGACGCGCACGCGATTGGCGTTGCGCGCGATGGTGATCGGACGTTCGAGACCGGGTAGCTTCATGCCGTTCGCCTCGCTGCGATTACAGACAATTTTATCTAATTGGCGGCGTTCCGCCTCCATCATTTGGTAGCGATTGCGGCGGTTGCACAGCCGGAATAGCGAAAAATTGAATGGTTCAGCTTAGCAAAATTACAGACATTTTGAATTAGGTTACGCGCTGTCTCACGACAACAGTCCAGGGTACCAATGAGCCAAAGGTCGACCGAGGTTCTGCTGCAAGGCCTCGACATCCTGATCGCCGACGGCAACGCTTACATGCGCCGGCTGAGCCGCACGATGCTGATGAATCTCGGCGCCAAGTCGGTGATGGAGGCCGCCGACGGCCTCGCCGCGCTGGAAAAGATCCGTGAGGACGACCCCGACATCGTACTGCTCGATTGGGATATGCCGGTGCTCAACGGCATGGAGGTCGTGCGCATCGTGCGCTCGCCCGGCGTGTTTCCGCGTCCCAATATCCCGATCATCATGCTGACGGAACGCGCCCATCACTCGGCCGTGACCGCGGCATTGCGCGCCGGCGTGCACGAATTTCTGATCAAGCCGACGTCGCCCAAGGCGCTGCGCGACCGCCTGATGTCGATCGTGACCAAGCCGCGGCCGATGATGCAGCTCGGCGAGCTCTACGTGCCGAAGCCGCGCAGCGCCAAGGCGGAGCCCCAAGCCAAAGCCAAGACGGCGCGCAAGGCCTGACGGCCCAAGCTTTACGTTTTCGGAAAATCGTAGAGCCGCGCCGGATCGTCGGTGAGGATCGCCTGCTGCAGCGCCGGATCCTGGGTCCAGTCGAGGAACACTTGCAAGAGCCGCGCGGCATCCGGCACCGGACCTTCCGGGCGCGGATGCGGCCAGTCGGCGCCCCACACCAGATTGCGCGGATTGGCGGCGATCAGCGCGTCGTGGAACGGCCGCGCTTGCGCGTAATCGGGCGCCGTCGCGCCCAGCCGGTAGGTGCCCGACAGCTTCGCCCACAGCCTTCCTTCGCCGACGCCGCGCAGCAGCGCCTGGAAGCCGGGATTGTGGGTGCCGTGATGATATTCAAGCCGTCCCATGTGATCGACCACCACCGGTACCGGCACCCGCGCCAGCGCGGAGGCCATATTCGGCAGGTCGCGCGCATCGACCCAGAGCTGCAGATGCCAGCCGAGATCGGCGAGCAACGCCAGCAGCGGCTCGATCTCTTTTAAGCCCACGCCGTTCTGGTAATAGGGTTTGCCGTCGCGCCGGAACTCATTGGCGCGCAAGCCGCGCACACCGGCCGCGTGCCAAGCTTTGAGCGTCGCGGCAGTCAACTCGCCGCCGCCGACCGCCACGCCGCGCAGACGCTTGGGCTCCCGCGTCAGCGCGTCGAGCATCGCGGCATTGTCGCGGCCATAGGCGCTCGGTTGCACCAGCACGCCGCGCTCGAAGCCGAGACGGTCGAGCATCGCCAGATAGGCTTCCAACGGAGCGTCGGCGGGCGTGTAGCTGCGCGGTTCCGCATAGGGAAAGCGCGCGGCCGGGCCGAACACGTGGCAGTGGCAGTCGCAAGCGCCGCGCGGCAGCGCGCCGCTCATTTCGGAACGATGCCGGCGAGCTTGGCGGCCTCGCGCATATGGTCGTAGTCGGCGTGGATGAAGGCGGCAAAGCCTTTCGGCGTCATCTGCTCGGG
>DAIMKK010000313.1:0-4086 GCA_036721745.1 Pseudolabrys sp.
CGTGATCGGCGCGGCAAGCCTGCTAATTACGCTGGCGCTGCTGAACAAGATTCAGTTCTTATTTTTGATCTGCGCTTTGCCGGTTCTTATATTGCCGTTCGGCCCCGAAGCGCCGTCGTCAGGGTTTTGGTCCGCGCCGCGCCGCGCCTGGCTAGCGGTCGCCCTTTGGCTCGCGATCGTGCTGATTGCGACCTATCTCGCCAAAGATCTGTTGGTCACCGGGTTCTCAAGCTTTGGCACGGGCCTCCCATTATCGGCGCTGCGCTTCGGCGCCGACGCTTATTGGCCCGCACTCGCGTGTTGGATCGCGATCGGCATAGTCGCCTATGCGTGGTTTTGGCGCGTCACCATCGCGGAGACATTGGCCGCGATGTTCGCCGCGGTCGCCGGCTGCATGATCGGATTGCTGGCGCTTTACATACGCTATCATCCAAACGACGTCGCCATCGTCTTCCATCCGCTGGAACAGATGTTCACGTGGGCGATAGGCTCGGAGCCGCAGCTCGCGACCGGCTCGTTGCTCAACCCCAAGCGCCTTGAGTTTTTGCTCGAGGCCATCGCCGGCGTAGTCGCGCGGCGCACGTTTGTGCTGGCATCTTCGCCACGCCCGACGATCTTTCTCGAATGGTTCGTGATCGTGGCGACAATCGTTGCCATCCGCAGGCGCGAATGGCGGCTGGTGCTACAGGTGGCGGTCCTCATGCTGACGGACTGGGGCGTGGACACGCTCGGCATGACGCGCGGATTGAAGCAGGAATATTTCATCCTCACCGATCCTCTCGTCATCATTGCCGCCGCCCTGCTGATTGCAAAGCTCACCGACCTGCAACGCCATCGCTGGACCTATCCGGTCGGCGCCGCGCTCATCGTCGCCCATATATTGGTGAGCCAAGCCGAGCCGGTGAAACATATCTTCAGGACCGATGGGCCGGAGGTGCTTTGCGGGCTGTACGGCAGCGCCAAACGGGTCGAGCATTTCCCGTTCTGCAAATCGCAATAAGACGGCCTCAGCGCCGCCGGCGTTCCTCACCCGGCGCCCGGTGCTCCAGATAAGCGAGCAGCTTCATCTCGCGCCGCCCGCGCGTCACGGTGTCGAGCACCATCCCGATAGCGCCAGAAAGGAACGCCAAAATCATCAGCCCGGTCGCCAGCACCGCGGTCGGCAGCCGCGGCACCAGTCCGGTTTCCACATAAGTGATGACGACCGGGGTGACGAATCCGACCGAGACGATCGCCAGCATCAGTCCTATAGCGCCGAAGAACGGCAGCGGCCGCTCGGCGCGGTAGAGTTTGACGATGGTGCATAGGATGCGAAAGCCGTCGCCCCAGGTATTGAGCTTGGAGGCGGAGCCCTCCAGCCGCGCGAAATAGGGCGTGTCGATCTCCGCCACCGGCAGACCCAGTTCGAGCGCGTGGATGGTGAGTTCGGTCTCGATCTCGAAGCCGCCCGAGAGCACCGGAAAGGACTTCACGAAGCGGCGCGAGAACACCCGGTAGCCGGACAGCATGTCTTTGAGGCCGGAGCCGAATACCGAGGCGACGAACGACGTGAGCAGCCAGTTACCCGTGCGGTGGCCGGCGCGGTAAGCCGCTTCGTCATTGTCGACGCGGTTGGCGACCACCATGTCGAGCCGGTCCTCGAGCAGCCGCTCGATCATGGCCACGGCGCTCGGCGCGTCGTAGGTGGCATCGCCATCCACCAGCACGTAGACGTCGGCCTCCACGTCTGTGAACATACGCCGCACCACGTAGCCCTTGCCCTGGCGCTTTTCCTGGTAAACCTCGGCTCCCGCGGCGCGTGCAGCCGCCGCGGTATTATCAGTTGAATTGTTGTCGAATACGAAGATCGCCGCATCGGGTAGTGCGGCGCGGAAGTCCTTGACCACCTTGGCGACCGCCACTTCCTCGTTGTAGCAAGGCACCAGCACGGCCACCGAATATTGGCCGAAGCCGCCGGGCTTTTGCGCCGCCGACTTAAATGCTTGTTTCGCCAATCGATGCCCCCTTGCCCAGCCCTTGCCACATTGAGGCGAACGGACAATTTAACGCACTTGCCCCGTTAACATAGCGTTTCTATGCTCGCAGGCCGTCACGCCCCCGGAGAAGCATTTTGGCCGTCATCGTACCATTCGAAAGCCCGCAGGGAGCTTCCCTCACCCAACTTGCAGATTTGGTGGCACCGGATATGGAGCGCGTCAACACGACGATCCTGACGCGCACCGGGTCGGACGTCGCCATGATCCCGGAGGTCGCCAATCACCTGATTTCCTCGGGCGGCAAGCGGCTACGGCCGATGCTGACGCTGGCTATGGCCAAACTGGCCGGTTACACTAGCGACGGCCATATCAAATTCGCCGCCGCGGTCGAATTCATGCATACGGCGACGCTCCTGCACGACGACGTGGTCGACGAGAGCGACATGCGCCGCGGCAAGCTCGCCGCCCGCATGCTCTGGGGTAACGAGGCCAGCGTCCTGGTGGGCGATTTTCTGCTCGGCCAGGCCTTCAAGATGATGGTCGAGGTCGGCAATCTGCACGCGCTCGATATCCTCTCCTCGGCCGCCGCGGTGATCGCGGAAGGCGAAGTGATGCAACTCGGCGCCGCCAAGAATACCGCCACCAATGAGGACGAATACATGGCGGTGATCCGCGCCAAGACCGCGGAACTGTTCGCCGCCGCCTGCGAGGTGGGTCCGGCACTGGCCGGCAAGGACAAGGCGGAACTTGCCGCCTGCCGTTCGTTCGGCATGAACCTCGGCATCGCCTTCCAGCTGATCGACGACGCGCTCGACTACGGCGGCAAGTCGGCCAAGCTCGGCAAGAACGTGGGCGACGATTTCCGCGAGGGCAAGATCACCTTGCCGGTGGTGTTATCGTTCCGGCGCGGCACCGAAAGCGAGCGCGCGTTCTGGAACCGCACGCTCGGTGGCGGCGAAATCCGCGACGGCGATCTCGACGAAGCGATGTCGCTGATGGCCAAGCACCACGCCATCGAGGATACGGTCGGGCGCGCGCGCCACTACGGCTCGATCGCCACCGACGCGCTGGCATTGGTGCCGTCGTCCGCGATCAAAACTGCGTTGGAAGAAGCGGTCGCCTTCTGCATCGCGCGCGCGCATTAGCGCATGATCCCGAAAAGCAGCGGCTAGAACGGCGAATAGCCGGTCTGCGGATCGCGATTTAATTGTCGGCGGATAAAGGGGTCGGGATCCTGCCCGACATATTTGCCATAGGCATAGACCGGCGGCGCGCAGCCGTTCGGCTGCGGTGCCGGATTGAACAGCCAGCCGAGCATGGAAGTATCGCGCGGCCGGGGAGTGCACTGAGAATGAGCCTTGTGCTTGGCGCGCGCGGGGTCGGCCGCGATAACACCATAAGCCACGACGAACGCCGTGCCGGCAGTCACGATCCATCTGAATTTCATTTCCATCTCCTGCAGCGCGCCGCCCAGTCGCAAATCGCCGGACTGGCAAAGATTCCCCGCGAAGCGGGCATTTTCAAGGGCGTCTTTCCACCTAACCGAGCGTGGTGGGATGGATCCACCAATCTTTGCGCATGGTCTTGAGCCGTAGCGCCGCGGCGGCGGCTTCATCAGCCGAAGCAAACATCGCAAAACAAGTCGGCCCCGATCCCGACATGCGCACGAGCCGGGCGCCCGGCAAGGCACTTAAAGCACTCAGCACGTCGGCGATGACCGGCACGCAGGCGATCGCGCTTGGCGTGAGATCGTTGCCGTGTCGGCCGAGCCATTCGAGCAATGCCGCGCGCTCGCGCGGCACATCGGAGAGAGGCGTCTTGCCGCCTTGCTCGGTGGCAAAGCCGGCGAACACGTCGCGGGTCGACAACGGCACTCCCGGATTGACCAGAAGCGTGGGCAGTTGCGGCAAATCCAGCGGGTCCGATAATTCCTCGCCGATGCCGCGCATGATGCGGGCGCGCGACGAGAGGCAAACCGGCACGTCGGCGCCAACGCCGAGCGCTGCCTCCTGCACCCGCGAATCGCTGAAATCGACGCGGCTGAAGATTTGCCGATTGGCGTGGACGAGCAGGCGCAACGCCGCAGCCGCGTCCGCTGAGCCGCCGCCGA
>DAIMKK010000314.1:0-307 GCA_036721745.1 Pseudolabrys sp.
GCCACCCTCGACCTGCTGGCCAAGGCCGACTACATCGCCGACCGATCACTGGCGACGGTGCTCTATTTGGCGCTGCGCATGGGCCGTCCGCTGTTCGTCGAGGGCGAGGCCGGCGTCGGCAAGACCGAGATCGCAAAGGTGCTGAGCCAAGCGCTCGGGCGCCGGCTGATCCGGCTACGAGGGGCGAAGGGGCGGCCCATGGTCCGCTCGCTGATGGAGGACCGAGTGCGCGCAGCCGCGTCCGCAGCGACTCGAGCGCCGACGCCGCCGCAGCCAGGGATCGATCCGAGTACCCGAGCTTCCGGCC
>DAIMKK010000314.1:317-4071 GCA_036721745.1 Pseudolabrys sp.
GGCGCCGGCTGATCCGGCTGCAGTGCTACGAGGGGCTCGATATTTCGTCCGCCGTCTATGAGTGGAATTACGGCGCGCAGATGATCGCCATTCGCTTGGCAGAGGCGCAAGGCGAGGGCGACCGTGATCGCATCGAACACGACGTGTTCTCCGAACGCTTTCTGATCAAACGACCGCTGCTGCAGGCGCTTGACCCCGATCCTGCAGGGCCCCCGGTGCTCCTGATCGACGAGATCGACCGCACCGACGAGGCCTTCGAGGCGTTTCTGTTGGAAGTGCTGGCCGATTTCCAGATCACCGTGCCGGAGCTCGGCACCGTCAAGGCGGCGCAGCCGCCGATCGTGCTCGTCACCTCCAACCGCACCCGCGAGGTGCACGATGCGCTCAAGCGGCGCTGCCTCTATCATTGGATCGGCTATCCCAACGCCGAGCGCGAGCTAAAGATTTTGCGCACCAAGGTGCCGGGTATTTCCAAGAAATTGTCCGAGCAGGTGGTCGCCTTCGTGCAAAGCTTGCGCAAGGAGGACCTGTTCAAGTCACCCGGCGTTGCCGAGACGCTCGACTGGGCCGGCGCGCTGACCGAACTCGACGTGGTGGCGCTCGATCCGGCGACGGTGTCGGATACGCTCGGCGCGCTCTTGAAATATCAGGACGACATCGCCCGGCTCGACGGCAGCAAGGTGAAGGCGCTGCTCGACGAGGCGAAGGCGGAGCTGCGGGCGGCGGAGTAGCTTTCATGGCGGATGGCCGTCTTGCCGAAAACATCCTCTACTTCGCGCGCGCGCTGCGCGCGGCCGGCATTCCGGTCGGCTCGGGCAGCGTGCTCGACGCGTTGGAAGCACTCGACGTCGCCCGGGTCGGCGACCGCGAGGATTTCTACTGGACGCTGCACGCCGTGTTCGTAAAGCGGCACGAGCACATGATTTTGTTCGACCAGGCGTTTCGCATTTTCTTTCGCAAGCGCGGCTATATCGAGAAGCTGATTGCCTCCATGCTTCCTGGCACGCCGGCAACCGCGCCCAAAGCCCCGCCGCCGGGCGCCCAGCGCATCCGGGAGGCGCTGTTCGGCGGCATCAACGAGCGCGAGGACAAGTCCGAAGTTGAGATCGACGCGCGGCTCACCGTCTCCGACCGCGAAGTGTTGCAAAAGAAAGACTTCGCGCAGATGACCGCAGCCGAGATTGCCACCACCAAGCAGGCGATCGCACGCCTGGCGCTGCCGCTCGACCTGCTGCGCACGCGAAGGCTTGCTCCCAGTCGGCACGGCCATATGATCGACATCCGCCGCACCTTGCGCGCCAGCATGAAGGCGGGCGGGGCGCTGATCGATCTCAAATATCTCGGGCCGCGCGAAAAGGAACCGCCGATTGTGGTGCTCTTGGATATTTCCGGCTCGATGAGCCAATACACGCGGCTGTTCCTGCATTTCCTGCATGCGGTCACCGACGAGCGCAAGCGCGTCACCACCTTCTTGTTCGGCACGCGGCTCACCAACGTCACGCGCGCCATCAGGCAGCGCGATCCCGACGAGGCGCTCGCCGCCTGTTCGGCGCACGTGGTCGACTGGTCGGGTGGCACGCGCATCGCATCTTCGCTGCGCGAATTCAACAAGCGCTGGTCGCGCCGCGTGCTGACCCAAGGTGCCGTAGTACTTTTGATTACCGACGGGCTTGAGCGCGACGGCGACGATACGCTATCTTTCGAGATGGACCGGCTGCACCGCTCGTGCCGCCGATTGGTTTGGCTCAATCCGCTGTTGCGTTTCGAAGGCTTTGAGCCGCGCGCCAAAGGCGTGAAAACCATGCTGCCGCATGTTGATGAACTGCGGCCGATCCATAATCTGGACTCGATGACCGAGCTGGTGCGCGCGCTGTCGGGCGCGCCGGCGAAGGACTACGATCCGAAGACGATGCTTCGGCACGTTGCATGATGGAGGACCACGATGCTTTCGCGCGATGAAGACATTTTGAAAGCGGCCGAGGACTGGCGCAAAGCCGGGCGCGGCGTGGCGCTGGCGACCGTGGTCGAGACCTGGGGCTCGGCGCCGCGGCCGGTCGGCTCGAATCTGGTGATCGATAACGAGGGCAATTTCCTCGGAAGCGTGTCGGGCGGCTGCGTCGAGGGCGCGGTGGTGACCGAAGCCATCGATGTGATCGACAGCGGCAAACCGAAAATGCTGGAATTCGGCGTCGCCGACGAGCAAGCCTGGAACGTGGGCTTATCCTGCGGCGGCACCATCCGCGTCTATGTCGAAAAGGTGAGCTGAAGTGAAACTCGACATTCTCCATGCGCTCAATGCCGAACGCAGTTCGCGGCGTGCGGCCGTCGTCGTCACCGATGTGGGGAATGGCGAACAACGGCTGGTCAGGGCGGCGGGCGTCGCCAAGGACCCGCTACGCGAGCTGATCGAAAAACACATCCGCATGGCGAAAAGTGGCATGGAGGAGACAGCGCAGGGCCGCGTTTTTCTCACGGTGCACGTGCCGTCGCCGCAGCTGGTGATCACCGGCGCGGTGCATATCAGCCAGACGCTTGCGCCGGTCGGGCAATTGCTCGGCTATGACGTGACTATCGTTGATCCGCGCACCGCGTTTGCGTCGATCGAACGCTTTCCCGACGTGAAGGTGATCGCGGAGTGGCCGGACGTGGCGCTGCCGCCACTCAATGTCGATCACTACACGGCTTTCGTCGCACTAACGCACGATCCGAAGATCGACGACCCTGCACTCAAGCATGCGCTGGCGCGCGATTGCTTCTATATCGGCGCGCTCGGCTCCAAGAAGACCCATGCTAAGCGGGTTCAGCGGCTGAAAGAGGCGGGGCTCAGCGACGCCGACATCGCGCGCATCCATGCGCCGATCGGATTGCCCATCGGCGCGGTGTCGCCGGCCGAGATCGCCGTCTCCATCATGGGCGAGATCACCGCACAGCTACGCATGAAGGTAGACAAGGCGGAGGCGGCATGAAGTTCGGCCCGGTCGCCCCTAGCGACGCGCTCGGCGCCACCGCGGTGCATTCGATCCGCCAGGGCGACCTCATGTTCAAGAAGGGCACGCTGATCGGGCCGGCGGAAGTGGCCGCACTTAAAGCCGCTGGCGTCACGGAAATCGTGGTGGCGCGGCTCGAACCGGGCGACGTGTCGGAGGATCAGGCCGCCGCCGATATCGCCGCCGCGGTTAAGGGTGAGGGCGTGCGCGCCGACCGCGCCTTCACCGGACGCTGCAATCTGTTCGCCGAAACCTCCGGCGTGCTGGTGCTCGACAAGGACGCGATCGACCGGCTCAACCGCATCGACGAGTCGATTACGGTGGCTACCCTGCCGGCGTTCAAGCCGGTAGTGGAAGGTGAGATGATCGCCACCGTGAAGATCATTCCGTTCGCGGTCGCGGGCGCCGCGCGCGACCAGGCGGTGGCGGAAGCCGGCAAGGCGAAACCGGTTGTCCGCGTGGCCCCCTACAAAGTGCGCAAGATCGGCATCGTGTCGACCTTGCTGCCAGGGCTTTCGCCGAAGGTCATCGAGAAGACGCTGAAGATCACCGCGACGCGCATTGCGCCTTCCGGCGCAACCATCGTCGCCGAGCGGCGCGTGCCGCATGAGACGTCTGCGCTGGCGGGCGCCATCGACGAGGTGTTGAAAGCCGGCGCCGAGTTGGTGATCGTATTCGGCGCTTCCGCGATTGCCGACCGCCGCGACGTCATCCCGGTTGCGGTCGAAGCCATTGGCGGCGCGATCGAGCATTTCGGCATGCCGGTC
>DAIMKK010000315.1:0-4069 GCA_036721745.1 Pseudolabrys sp.
GTGATTCAGAACACCCCGTCAAACGCAATGACGCGAGCCACTAGGGAACATCTCAAATCCGATGACCATGTCGGGCCGGTGACTGAATAGTGCCGCGATCGTTTGGAGTTGCCAGCGATGGTGCGCTGCCTGGTCGTGTGTCTCGCCGAGCAGCACGACCCCGCGCTTCGCGAGTGCCACGATCACGTCATCCCGTTCTTCATTACTCCCGAGATAGGCCCAGGCGCCCGCAGGCACGCGGCGGTGGGCTTGCGCGGCGCGATCATTTTGCGATCCGACTAGACTCGCTGAGGCGAGACTTGATGCAAATAGGAACAAGTCAAATGATGTGGCGCTCATAGACCCCCCCGCGCGGTCGCAGGCGACGTTCTGCCGCGTGAAATCTTTCCATGGCATCAGCGAATCCCTGCACGCATGAAGCTTTGCACAAATTGGCGTTGGAATAGCAGGAAGGCGATCAACAGAGGCGCCGAGGTCATCAACGTCGCCGCGGTGATCACCGACCAGTCGATGCCCTGATCGGACGACGCGAAGATTTGCAGGCCGACCGTCAACGGTCGCGTGTTCACCGAATTGGTGACAATGAGCGGCCACAGAAAATTATTCCAGTGGTAGCTAACCGACACCAGGCCGTAGGCGATATAGACGGGCTTAGCGAGCGGCACATAGACCTTGAGCAGCACTTGCAAAGGGTTGGCGCCCTCAACGCGCGCTGCCTCGTCGAGTTCGCGCGGCACGGTCTTGAAGGTCTGCCGTAGCAGGAAGATGCCGAACGCCGAGGCCATATAGGGCAGGCCGATGGCCGGTATAGTGTCGACGATTCCAAGCGCCGTCATTGTACGATAATTTTCGACAATCAGAACGTCGGGCATGATCATGAGCTGCAGTAGCACGAGGATGAAAGCAAGCTCGCGTCCATAGAATTCGAAGCGGGCGAAGGCATAAGCAGCGAGCGTGCACAGCACAAGTTGCGCCGCCAGTATCATACTCACCAGTAGGAAGGTATTGAAGAAATAGCGTGAAAACGGCGCTGCGTTCCACGCCTTCACGAAATTCTCGCCTGTGAGGGGCGCGTCCAGTACGAAGTGCGCCGAATAGGCGCTCGGGTGGATGGAGGCCCACAGCGCATATGCGAGCGGCAATATCCAAAGCACTGCAAGGCACCATGCGCCGGCTGTTTCCAAGGCCGCGCTCACACGGTTGGACTGGTAGAGAGGGATCATTGGTAGTGGATCCGACGGTCAAGAAAGATGAACTGACCTAGCGCCAAGACCGCCAGCAGCACCAATAACACGACTGTCAAAGTTGCGGCAAAAGCGGTATCCCAGAAATTGAAGCCGATTTCGTAAACATAGAACAACAGTAAGGCGGTCGTATTGTTTGGCCCACCGCGGGTCATAACCACGATGTGATCGATCAGCCGAAACGAATTGATGATGGCATTGATGAGTACGAACAGTGTGGTCGGCATCAGCAGCGGGAAGGTGACCCGCCGAAAGAAATACCAGCGGCTGGCGCCTTCCAGCACCGCCGCTTCACCAAGCGCGGGCGGCATCTGCTGCAGCGCCGCTAGATAGAAGATCATAAAGAATCCGGCGTCTTTCCAGATCGCCACCACGATCAGGCAGGCAAGCGCTGTGTGTTCGTTGCCGAGCCAATTGTGCGCCGGTGCGCCGAACAAGCCAAATACCTGGTCGATCAGCCCGTAACCTGGCGAATAGAAGAACAGCCAAATATTGGCGACCGCGATCATCGGCAGTACGGTCGGCGTGAAGAACGACAGCCGCATGAACGCGCGGCCCGCGATCTTGCCGTTGACCACGATCGCCATTGTCAATGCCAGCGCGATGGTGAGCGGAATCGTGCTCAGCGCATAGACGATGTTGTTGTCAAGCGCGCGCCAAAAGATCGGGTCGCCGATCATCGCTTGATAATTATCGAGGCCGACGAATACGGAGGGTCGCGCAACCTTCGGAGTCGAGAAGAAACTGTCGATGATGGTGGCAACTGCTGGATAGTGCGTGAAAACGGTGAGCATGATCGCAGCCGGCAGCAGCAGCAGCCACCCGTTGATATGTGTTGCCCATCGCCGCGGGCGTCCGCGGCGGGACGAAACGAAACGGGCGACATCGGCCGCGGGCGAAGGGGGCAGCGGTTGTCCCGCTACCCCGTCCGATCCGCGCGAAATGTCGCGTGCGGCGCTCATTTTTTGTAGGAGTGCAAAACACGCGCTGCTTCTTGCTGCGCGTCCTTCATGGCCTGCTCCGGCGTCTTGGTGCCGTTGAGCGCGGCTTGCAGCCCGTCATTGAGCGCCTTGGTGACGCGCTGATTCTCGTGGGTCGACAATTCGGCGACCGAATATTTGAGCTGGTCGCGCGCGACCGCCGCCGGCGGGAAGTCGGCGACATATTTCTTCATCATCGGCGTTTCCCAGGCGTCGGGGCGAACGGCAACGTAGCCGGTCTTGATGCCCCAGTCTGCCGCGCGCTCCGGCGTTGTCATCCATTTGACAAACTTGAGCGCGGCTGCAGACTTCTCGATGGACATCTTCTTGAAGAAGTAGAAGTTACCGCCGCCGGTCGGCGAGCCGCGGCCGGTATGCGCCGGCAGCATCGCGACACCGAACGGGAAGGGCGCATTGGCCTTCACGTTAGTGAGGTTGCCGGTGGTGGTCCACATGATCGCGGTCTTGCGCTCGAAGAAGTCCTTCGGCGTGGTGCCCCATTCGACCACGCCGGGAGGATGGATTTTCTCCTTGCGGCTGAGATCGACCCAGTATTGCAGCGCCTCGATTACCGCCGGTTTGTCGAAATAGGTCTCGGTGCCGGCTTGATTCATCAGCAGCACCTTGTTGGCGGTGGTGATGCCCTGGAACAGCCAATAGGGAAAACCGGTCGAGGGGATTTGGACGCCCCATTGCGAGACTTTGTTGCCGTCACGCTTCGTCAGCTTGCGGCCGTCGGCAACCAGCTCGTCCCAGGTGTCTGGCGCCTTATCGGGATTGAGGCCTGCCGCCTTGAACGCATCCTTGTTCCAGTACATCACGATGGTCGAGCGCTGAAACGGAATGCCCCACGTCTTGCCTCCGGTCTGGCTGTTTTCCATGAAGGCCGGATAGAACCCCTTGGCCCAGGATTTGTCGGCTTCGCTTTTCAGTAGCCCGTCGAATGGCATCACCGCGTCTTCGTCGATCAGCGTGAACATGTCGGTCGAAAGCAGCACCGCGATATCCGGCGGCTCACCGCTTTTGAACGCCGTCAGTGCCTTCACTAGCGTATCTTGATAGGTGCCGGCATAGATCGCTTTGACCTTGATACTGGGATTTTCCTTTTCGAAATCGGCGGCATAGCCGTCGATGATCTTGGTGATCGGGCCACCTACGGCGACCGGATAGTAGAACGAGAGCTCGACGTCTGCGGCCATGGCGGTGGACGCCAACACCAGCACGGCCGCCCCGACGATCGGAGCGAGCCATTTCATTTTCGGATAACGCATATTTATTCCTCCCTAAGCGAAAACATTCTGAACGGAATTGTTCGTGTCGCGCATGGCGTCTGCCGCCACGTCGTCGCGACGCCGTCCGCTCGCGGCGTCGAAGAAATGCATGGCATTGGAACGCCACGCGAGATGAACTTTCTCGCCTAGCTTCAGCGCAGCCTTTCCAGGCACGGATGCCGTGATAAATTGGCCGCCGACGGCGCAAGCAATCATCGTATCGGCACCCATGAACTCGGTATTTGTCACGCGCGCAGGAATCCCGTCGCCGCCGATGGTCACGTCCTCGGGTCGGACGCCGAGCAGCAGCGCGTCGACCGAGTTGCACAGAACACGCGGCTCGCTGCCTGTGATAAAGGTGCCGCCGGCTGCTGCTTCGAGCGTGAGGATGTTCATGGGCGGCGTCCCGATGAAGCGCGCGGCGAACACCGTCTCCGGCCGTGCATAGAGGATGTCGGGCGCCGCGGCCTGCTCGACCTTACCTTCTCGCATGAGGATGACCTTGTCGCCCATGCTCATGGTGTCTATGGCGAATTCGTAAATCCTCGCATAAATGCATCGGCGCGGGCAGTCT
>DAIMKK010000316.1:0-4036 GCA_036721745.1 Pseudolabrys sp.
CCGCGCGACAGCCATTATCTCTTCACGCGCTTTGTCGACATGATGCGGCAGGCGCAGCGCAAGATTGCTTGAGTCGTCCGCGGCCGTTGACACCCATAGGGTTACATCCTATCTTGGTGCATGATCCGCAGTTTCCGGCACCGGGGACTGAGACTGCTGCATGAACGCGGCGACGCGTCGCGAATCCACGCAGCGCACCGAACCAAGATCGCTCGTATTCTCGGCTATCTGAATATGGCGCGGATGCCGCGCGATATGGACTTTCCGGGTTTGCGGCTACATCCGCTGACCGGAAACTTGAGCGGCTTCTGGAGCGTTTCCGTATTCGGCAATTGGCGCGTCATTTTTCGATTCGACGACAATCACGTCGTCGATGTCGATCTGGCCGACTACCACTGAGGTGAAACAATGCCAATGCTCGATCCGCCTCACCCTGGTGAGGGACTTAAAGAAGATGTTCTTGCTCCGCTCGGGCTAACCGTTACTGCCACTGCCAAGGCGCTTGGCATCAGCCGCAAGACCCTGTCGGAAATCGCCAACGGCAAGTCCCCAATCACGCCGGATATCGCGGTTCGGCTGGAGCGTGCCTTTAGCAACCCGCCCGCAGATATGTGGCTGCGCTTGCAAGCGGCTTATGATTTGCGTCGCGCCGAGCAGCGATTGAAGAAAACGGCGGTGCGCCGATTGCGCAAAGGTACGCCGGAACGCCGGCTTCGCGTGGCGTAAGCGATGTCCGACTGGATCAGCTTCTACGACTTCAAGCATTCGGTGATCTACGTGAATGCGCGTCACCGCGACGTGCATTACCGCACCATCGCAGGCGACATCCGCGCCTATGTGCCTTCGCCTACGGCAAACGTGCTCGACTATGGCTGCGGCGAGGCGACCTCGGCCGATTTCTTGGCGGCGGCCTGCGAGCATCTCACGATGGTGGAGGCCGCGCCCAATGTGCGCGCCGCGCTGAAGGCGCGCCACGCGGGCAATCCGAAAATCTCGGTGCTCACGCCCGACGAGACCGCGGCGCTGCCGGCCGGCAGCCTCGATCTCATCGTGATGCATTCAGTCGCGCAATATCTCAAGCCCGCCGAGCTCGACCGGTTGCTCGGCGTGTTCCATCGACTGGTCAAACCGGACGGTCTGGTCATTATCGGCGACGTCGTGCCACTGAATCTGGCCGCGCCGGCCGCAGCGTTCGCGCTGTTGCGCTTTGCCGTCGCCAACGGTTTCTTCTGGGCCGCGGTCGGCGGGCTGATGCGGATTTTTGTGTCGGATTATCTACGGCTGAAGAAAACGGTCGGCATGTCGCACTACGACGCGGCCGCGATGCTGGAAAAGCTCAAAGCCGCCGGCTATTCGACGACACGCGCGCCGCGCAATATCGGCCACAATCCCTGGCGCATGACGTTTCTGGCCAAACCTACAAGGTAACGTCTCGTAACCGCGATCTGCCGAACCTTATCGCGAAACGAAACGCCACTCGCGGCTGCGCGGCCGCGAGTGGCATCCGGCTTACATGCGGCTTACTTGGCCGGCGCAGGCGTTCGGAATATCGACCACCGGCACCGTCGGTTGGAAGCTCGGATCGCGCACGGCGAGCTGGCCTTGGCGAGACAGGTTGATCGACTCGGCCATAATGCGCGCGGCCTCCTGCGGCGCGTGGAAGCCGGTCGAGTTCTCCGCCTCGACGAAGTCGAGATAGAACTGGGCGCGCCGCTGCAGATAACGGGCCGTCTTCAGCTCGGCATCGCCTTTGCCGGCTTCCTTGGCCGCCTTGAGATCGGCGATCAGCCCCATCAGCGCGCCCATCGCCTGCTCGCGGATCAGCCAGTGCCGATCCTGGATTTGCTCGACGCGATTCTTGAGTTCCTTCTCGGTGACCTTGGCGTCGTGCTTGCTGTGACAGGTTACACAGGCGGCCTTGAGGTTGAGCACCGGGCTGCGCACCCAGTGATCGCTCACGGTTAGCCTTTGTAAGAGATCTTCGGCATGTGGCAGTCGGCGCAGGTGACGCCGGCACGAGCGTGGATGCCTTGGCTCCACAACTCGAATTCCGGATGCTGCGCCTTCAACAACGGCGTGCCGGTGTCCTTGTGCGTCCAGTCGCGGAAGCCGATCTCATCGTAGTAGGCTTGGATCTGCTCGACCTTGAGACCCTTCGACCAAGGGAAGACCAGCCGCTTCTCGGCGCCCTTGAAATAATATTCAACGTGACACTGGCCGCAGACGTAAGCGCGCATCTCCTGCGCAGTGGCCTGCTTGTTGACGTCGTAGTCCTTGATGCCCTGCGACGCCTTGTAGGCGCGGATGCCTTCGATGAAAGCCGGCTTGGTGATCCGCAGCGCCATGGTCGTGGCATCGTGGCAGTCGATGCAGGAAACCGGATGCTTCACCAGCTTGACGGCTTCCTTGTAAGGCATGACGTTGATTTTTTCGAAGCCCTTGATGATGTCGCCATCGCCGGCCTTCTTGAACGCGACGTAGTTGGACGCGTGGCAATTCATGCAGGTGCCGGGCTGCGCCACGACGGCCTGCCGTTGCGTGAACGTCTGGTCCTCGAGCATGTAGGCGTGACCGCGGCGCTGGCGATAATCCACGGCAAAGGCATAGCCCTGCCACATGGTCTTGAGGCCGATGTCGTCTTCGACCTTGCTTCTGGCGACGATGGAGCGCGGATCGGCTTCCATGGGCGTGCGCGGGACCGCCTCGCTGCCGCCGAACTTGGTCCGGCTCATATCGACGGTCTTGAGATAAAGTTCGTACTGGAGCGGAAAGACCTGGCCCCACACCGCTGGATCGTCGACGTCGTCATTGATCGGGTAGGCCTGCACGGGTGCGGCCGCCGGCTTCTTCTTCGCCTTTTGCGCGAAAGCGGGAGTTGCGAATAAATTTCCTTGCGGGTTCGCCAACATCAACAGACCCGCACAGGGCAACGCGACCAAGGCGCTGGTCAGAACCAGGAGCGACAGACGCGGCAGCTTGCTCATTTGCGTTCTCCCATACTGAGCGCGCGTCAGCAGGCGATCTCGCCGCCGACGCGGCGTCGCAACCGGCTCGTTAATGCGCTGGAAGCTCCTGACTATTGAGCAACGCAGCAGCGTCATCCGACCGGCTGGATTCGAATTACTGCAAAATAACTAGATCACGTCGTTTGGATTTTGCGTTGAGGCAAATCAACCCCAACAGGCGGGCAAAGCTGAAGACCGGTTATTCGGCACGCGGGACGCGCAATAGCGGTCACAAGCAGCACCACACTACCGTTTAGCGCGACCGGCTGCGTCAAATTATCGCATCGTCAAAGACTAATCCCAACCGCCGGGCACGCGGCCGGCGGGATTGGCGACGCGGCCGTCGCTGCGCTTGAGCGCGGCGATGCGTTTCATCTCGTCGTCGGTCAAAGTGAAATCGAACACATTGAAATTATCGGCGATGCGCTCGGGCTTCGACGAGAACGGAATGGCGGCAACGTTTTGCTGCAGCAGCCAGCACAGCGCAACTTGCGCGATGCTGCGCCCGCGTTGCGCGGCGATTTCGGCCAGCACCGGATCGCCGAACAGGCGGCCGCGCCCGAGCGGACAATAGGCGATGAACGCAAGCTTGTGCCGGCGCGCTGCGGCAAGAAGTTTCGTCTGGTCGAGAAACGGGTGATACTCCGCCTGCAAGGCGACCAGCGGCTCGGGGCAAAGCGCGATCGCCTGGTCGAGCAAGGCGATGTTGAAATTGGCGACGCCGATATGGCGCGCGAGACCCTGCCGCTTGGCCTTGCCCAGCGCCGGCATGGTTTCGGCGAGCGCAATCTCCGGATTAGGCCAGTGCACCAGCAGCAGGTCGATGTAATCGACCCCGAGCACGGTAAGGCTTTCATCGACCGATTTCGCAAAGTCACCGGCGCGCAGGTTTTCGTGACTGACTTTGGTGGTGAGGAAGATGTCCTTGCGCGGCACGCCCGCGACTCGCAACGCCTCGCCGACCGCGCGCTCGGTGCCGTATTTGCGCGCGGTGTCGATATGGCGATAACCGGTCTTCAGCGCGGCAACGA
>DAIMKK010000317.1:0-4028 GCA_036721745.1 Pseudolabrys sp.
GCAACCGCGTCGGCTTCTGGCGGCTGCTGCAGGTCTATGACGAGTTCAAGATTCCGGGTGTGATGAATATCAACGGCGTGGCGGTCGAGGCCTTTCCCGACATCGTCAAGGCTTGCGTCGAGCGCAACTGGGAATTCCTCGGTCACGGCTACACCCAGCGCAACATGCAGAAGGTGGAGAACGAGCGCGCCGACATCCGTAAATGCGTCGAGGTGCTGGAGAAGACCACTGGCAAGAAGCCGCGTGGCTGGCTCGGACCGGGCCTGACAGAGACCTGGGAGACGCCGGATATCCTGGCCGAGGAAGGCTACGACTATGTCGCCGACTGGGTGCTCGACGACCAGCCGGTATGGATGAAGACGCGCGGCAAGCCGATCCTCAACATCCCCTACACGCAGGAATGCAACGACGTCGCCATGATGCTGATCCAGCATCACAAGGCCAACGAGTTCTACGAGCGGGCCATCGACCAGTTCGAGCAGATCTACAAGGACGCCAAGGGCTCCGCCCGGGTGATGGCGATTTCGGTGCACCCCTACATCATGGGCGCGCCGCACCGGGCCAAATATTTCCGCAATATTTACGAGAAAATCCGCAAGAAGAAGGACGTGCTGTTCTGGACAGGCGCGCAGATCGCGGATTGGTTCATGAAGGTGGGTCCGAAAGCGCCGTGAATAACGGCGTTTCGGCCCTTGGTTTCGGATAGGCGGTAGACTATTCGTTACCCCATGGCCGCAAAAATCACCGACCCGAAAACCATCGCTGAACAGACGGCGAAGATGTATCTCGACGTCGGAGCCGTCCGCTTCATGCAGGACAAGCCGTTCATCTTCACCTCCGGCTGGGCCAGTCCGGTTTATAACGACTCGCGCTGGCTGATCTCGTTTCCGCAAGTGCGTAGCGCGATGATGGATTTCGCCGTCACCACCATCGACCGCGACATCGGCCGCGACAAGTTCGACACGGTGGCAGGCGGCGAGACCGCCGGCATCGCCTTCGCTGCCTGGGTGGCGGAGCGGCTGAATCTGCCGATGCAATATGTGCGCAAGAAAGCCAAGGGCTTCGGCCGCAATGCGCAGATCGAAGGCCAGTTGCTCCCCGGCCAGCGCGTGCTGCTGGTGGAAGACCTCGCCACCGACGGCCGCAGCAAGGTGAATTTCGTCAAGGCGATTCGCGACGCCGGCGGCCTCTGCGAGCACTGTTTCGTGATTTTCTTTTACGATATCTATCCCGAGGGCAAGAAAATCCTCGCCGACCTCGGCGTCAGGCTGCACGCACTCACCACCTGGTGGGATGTGCTCGCCGTTGCCAAAGCGAGCGGAAAATTCGACGCCAAGATGCTGGCCGAGGTCGAGAAGTTCATGAACGATCCGGCCGGATGGTCGAAGACGCATGGCGGCGTAGCCACGACGGCCGAGTGATTTTATTTCCGCTTGAGCCGTGTCACCGCCAGATCGAGCGCCGACAGAAACCGCGAAATATCCTGACGGCTCAGCGGCGGCGGCCCGCGCGTGGTCGCGCCGGCGCTGCGCAAATCGGTGAGCAGATCGCGCGTGGCCAATGCCATACCGATCGAATCTTCGGTGAACGGCTTGCCGGTCGGACCGATCACCGCCGCGCCCTTTTTCACGCAACGGTCGGCGAGCGGAATATCGGCGGTGATGACGATGTCGGTCGGCCCGGCTCGTTCCATGATCCAGTCATCCGCAACATCGGGCCCTTCGCTGACGATTACGCGTTCGATCGAATCGCTGCGCGGCACGTTCATGAATGAATTGGCGACAACGAAGACCTTCAGCCCATAACGCTCGGCGACGCGATAGACCTCCGCCTTCACCGGACAAGCATCGGCATCGACGAAAATGCGGATCGCGGGCTTTCTGGGCGCTTCCATGACCTGCGCTGTCGTGATCCAATTGAACAAAATCAGGGAGGCATCAATGGCCAAGGCTAAGAAGAAGGCAAGCAAGAAAGTCCAACGGCGAAAGCCGAAAGTGAAAGCCAAAGCGCGCGCCAAAGCACGGCCGAAACACAAATTCACCGTCAGCCATCATCGCGAGCAGGATTTCGACCAGGGCCTGCGCAGTTACGCCAAATACCGCGACCTCGGCATCGCGCCGGCGACCGGCGGCATGGTGCAGGCGCATGTCATCAAATTCATTCCGCCGTTTAAGCCGGAAGAGGTGTCGACACCGCATTACCACAACGTCGATTTCCAGATGATCTATGTGCTCAAGGGCTGGATCAAAAGCGAATTCGAGGGTGAAGGCGTGCACACGTTCCACGCCGGCTCCTGCTGGATCCAGCCGCCGCGGATAAAGCACACCGTGCTCGGCTATTCCGACGACTGCGAAGTGCTCGAGATCGTGCTGCCGGCAGATTTCGAAACGGTGACGTTGGCTTAGCGCATGATCCCGAAAAGTGGGAACCGTTTTTGGATAGGATTATGCGCAAATTAAAATGACCGCATCAGCAGCAGGCCGCCGGTCATGATCGCGAAGATGACGGCGGTCGAGCCGAGCACGGTGGTGATGTGCCGCCAGCCGAGCCCGATGATGGCCTTGACGGAGGTGCCCAAGCCGAGCGCGCCGATCGCCAGGAGCAGCCCCCAGGTCGAGGCTTCCGACAGCACGCTCTTGACCGGCGTATAGACCGGCAGCAGCGACGGTAGCAGCGGCACGACGCTGTTCAAGGCGCACAGTGCCAGGAACACTATGCCGAACACCGGTACCGGCACCCGTGCTTCACCGTGCTTTTGCCCCATGCGGGTGAAATGCCAGCCGACGCCGAGCACCACCGGCAGCAGCAAAAACACGCGGAACAGCTTGACGATCACCGCGGTGTTGCCGACCGGAACGGAGACCGCGTAGCCGGCGCCAACCACCTGGGCGACGTCGTGAATGGTGCCCCCCAGCATCACACCGGTGGTCTGTGCATCGAAGCCGAGCAGGATGCAGAGCGGCGGATAGAGCAGCATGGCGATCGTGGCGAGCGCATTGACTGCCACCACGACGAAAACGATGTCCGGCTGCTTGCCGGGATAATCCGGCACTACCGTCGAAGCCGCTAGCGTCGCCGAAGCGCCGCACACTGCCGTGCCCACGCCGACCAGCGCGCCGAAGCCCGGCTCGCGCCCATACCAGCGCGCAAAAACAAAACCGGACACCAGCGTCGCCAGCATCGACACCACGATCAAGACCGCGGTTCCGGGGCCGAGCGCCGCGATATCGGCAAGCCCCACGCGCAGCCCCAAGAGCGCCACCGCCCAGCGCAGAACGTTGCGCACACAGAACGCCATACCTGACTGCATCGCCGGACGTGCAGCGATCGGATTGAGCGCGATACCGACCACCAGTGCTATCACCATGTTGGGGATCGGCACCACATGCACGACATAGGGCGCGGCGAGATAACCGATCGTCGCGACGATCGCCGACAGCGCCACGCCCGGCGCGTATTCGGCGGCGAGCGCCATGGAAGGCCACGCAGTTGGCGAATTTTCGGCAGTCACCCGATGTGCTTAATGCCGCTCGTGCGGTTGTCAATCCATGCAACGATAAATTGCCAATAAGCGGCCGACTAATCCTCGATATCGTCGTCCGAGAGCACGCGCAGCGCGGCGCCTTCGACGTCGCTGTATTGCCCGCTGCGCAGCGCCCACAGGAACCCGAACAGACCAATCAGACCGAGACCGATGGCGGCGGGCAGCAGGTAAACCAGCACGTTCATCGCCGCCCTCCATGGTCTTTTTGTTTGCGCATGATCCTATCCGAAAACCGGTTTCCACTTTTCGGGATCATGCGCGACGGGCCCGCAGCGCATTGACCGTCACCATGATCGATGAACCCGACATCGCCAGCGCGGCGATCAGCGGCGTGACCGCGCCAGCAATGGCGACCGGCACTGCGATAGCATTGTAGAGCGCGGCGAACCAGAGATTCTCCTTCATCAGCGCGCGCGCGCGGCGAGCGACGAGGATGGCGTCCTTTACCGGCGCCAGCCGCTCGCCGAGGAAAACCGCGTCGGCC
>DAIMKK010000318.1:0-4008 GCA_036721745.1 Pseudolabrys sp.
GTTATTGTGCATTTGCAGCAAAGTTAAAGGTGCAGTGCAGCAATTTAAACGGCCGCGCAGGCCGTTAGCCCTTGCGGCTGAGGAGGAAAACGGCTTGTTCCCCAAAAAGGTTCCAAAACCACCAGGGCGCATTAAGCCGCAAGGGGCTGCCCCAGGCGTTGAGCGCCACCGCCTTCTCCATCTTCACCCCGATCGCGGTGCAGAGTTGGACGAAGTCCTTGATGGTGCAGTGGTGGATGTTGGGCGTGTCGTACCAGCTATAGGGCAGGATATCGGTCTGCGGCATATGCCCGGCGAACAGCAGCTGCATGCGCACCTGCCAGTGGCCGAAATTCGGAAACGACACCACCGCGCGCCGGCCGATGCGCAGCATGTGTTCGAGCACCACGCGCGGGTGGCGCGTCGCCTGTAGCGTCTGCGACAGGATCACGTAGTCGAAGGCGTCGTCCGGATAGTCGGCCAGATCGGTGTCGGCGTCGCCCTGGATCACCGCGAGGCCCTTGGCCACGCATTCGTTGACGCCTTCGCGCGACAGCTCGATGCCGCGACCGTCGACGCCACGGGACTCGCCGAGTAGCCGCAACAGTTCGCCGTCGCCGCAGCCGACGTCGAGCACCTTGGCGCCGCGCTCGACCATTTCCGCCATGAGCACCAGATCGACGCGGGCGCCGCCCGGCGTACGCGGGATATTGGCGACCGTGAGATTGGGATTGGCGCGCATGCTCATCGCGTCAGCCTTTCGCCGCAAGGCCGCGCGCCAAGCCCCGTGCCTTGGCGCCGTCGAGGAAGCCGCGCACGATGGCAAACAATTCCGGCTCGTCGAGCAGAAAGGCGTCATGGCCCTTGTCGGTGACGATCTCGGCAAACGAGACGCGCGCGCTCGACGCATTGAGCGCATGCACGATGGCGCGCGATTCCGAGGTCGGGAACAGCCAATCGCTGGTGAATGAAATCACGCAAAAGCGCGTGGGAGTGGCCTTGAACGCCTTCGCCAGCACACCGTCGTAGTCGGCGGCGAGATCGAAATAATCCATGGCGCGCGTGAGATAGAGATAGGAATTGGCGTCGAAGCGTTCCACAAACGAGATGCCCTGATGGCGCAGATAGGATTCGACCTCGAAATCCGCATCGAACGAAAACGTCGGATTCTCGCGGTCCTGGAATTTGCGGCCGAACTTGCGGTGCAGCGCGACGTCGGAAAGATACGTGATATGCGCACCCATGCGCGCCACGGCGAGGCCACGACGCGGAAAAGTGCCTTCCAGGTCATAGCGGCCGCGGCGCCAATCCGGATCGGCCATAATCGCCTGCCGGCCGACCTCGTGGAACGCGATGTTCTGCGCGGAATGGCGGGTGGCGCAGGCGATCGGCAGCGCCGAGAACACGCGGTCCGGATAGCTCGCCGCCCATTGCAGCACCTGCATGCCGCCCATCGATCCGCCCGCCACCGAGAACAGCGTTTCGATGCCGAGATGATCGAGCAGCATGGCTTGCGCGCGCACCATGTCGCGGATGGTGATGACGGGAAATTCCAGGCCCCACGGCTTGCCGGTCTTCGGATTGGTCGAAGATGGGCCGGTGGTCCCCATGCAGGCGCCCACCACGTTCGGGCAGATCACGAAATAGCGCTCGGTGTCGATCGGCTTGCCGGGGCCGACCATGGTTTCCCACCAGCCGCCTTTGCCTGTGACCGGATGCAGGCTCGCCACGTGCTGGTCGCCGGTGAGCGCGTGGCACACCAGCACCGCATTGGAGCGCTCGGCATTGAGCGCGCCGTAAGTCTTATAGGCGATCTGGAAGGGGCTGAGCTCTACGCCGGCATCGAGCTTGAGCGGCTTGTCGGGCCCGAAGCTCACCATAAGCGACTCGTGCGGATGGTCCGCCTCGCGCGGAGCCTCCGCCGCTTCTCGCGGGCTCGTCAGATCGGCCTCGACCATGTCGCCTAGCGCTCCCGGCACGCCGCATTCCTAGGACATTAGCCCGGATTGCGGGCCGTTTAACTGTCAATCTGACACCTTACTGTCAACGTTTTCTTTGATTTCAAGGCTTTGTTGATTTCAAGGCTTTATTGATTTCAAGACTTGGCCCTCTTATCAATGCCGCCATGGCAAAGGCCCCCGAAACACCCGCGCTAGACGATCTGCGCAAGGAAATCGACCGGATCGACGAGACGATGCACCAGCTCCTGATGGAGCGCGGCGAGATCATCGACCGGCTGATCGCGGTCAAGAAGAGCCAGGAGACCGGCTCGGCGTTCCGCCCGGCGCGCGAGGCCGACATGATGCGCCGGCTGGTCAAACGGCACAAAGGCATATTGCCGCTCGACACCGCCGAGAGCATTTGGCGCGTGATCATTTCGACTTTCACTTATGTGCAAGCGCCGTTTTCGGTACACGCCGACCTGTCGGCCGGCGACGCGCTGATGCGCGATTCCGCCCGCTTTCATTTCGGCTTCACCGTGCCGTTCGTGGCGCATATGGGCGCCTCCGCGGTGGTGGCCTCCGTGTCGACCTCGAAAGGCGACCTCGGGCTGGTGCCGGCCGTGGCCGCGGCCGGCGCCTGGTGGAGCGCGCTCGAATTCGACGCCGCACCCAAGATCATCGCTCGCCTGCCCTTCGTTGAGCGCGCCGACCATCCGGCCGCCTTGCCGGTCTTCGTGCTGTCGCGGGTTGCCGCCGACGCCATGGCGACGGAAGCGGCTGTGTGGAGCGTGCGCGTATCCGGCTGGGGTGCGGGCGCCGCGCAGGCGCTGTCGGCGCTCGCCGATTTCATCGCCGTTCCCGACCGCGCCTTCGACGGCGCCGCCTTGCTGATCACGCTGCCCAGGACTGTGACCTTGGAGGCGATCAGCGCGGCTTTGGTCAAGGCCGGGGCCACGGTTCGTTCGGCGGCCCTCGTCGGAAGCCACGCGACCCGCTATACGGTTGCCGCCGAGAAGTAATCCTGCAGCCGGCGATGCCCGGATGCCCCGCTCGCGCGGGGCGCGACAAATCTTGAGGACCGTAATGACCGCGACCAGACCGCAACCGCGCCCCGGCGTGCTCGACATTGCCCCCTACATCCCGGGCAAGAGCAGCGCGCCCGGCGTCGCCAAAATATTCAAGCTCTCCTCCAACGAGACGCCGATGGGGGCAAGCGAGAGCACGATCGCCGCCTATCGCGCGGTGGGCGAGCACCTGGAAGATTATCCCGACGGTTCGGCCTCGGCGCTGCGCGAAGCGATCGGCGACGTTTTCGGGCTCGACCCCGCGCGCATTGTCTGCGGCGCCGGCTCCGACGACCTGCTCAATTTGATCGCGCGCGCCTTCCTCAGCGATGGCGACGAGGCGATCCACACCACACACGGCTTTCTGGTCTATCCGATCGCCACGCTCGGCACCGGCGCCAAGCCGGTGGTCGCGCCGGAGAAGAATTTCACCGCCGACGTCGACGCCATTCTCAAGCTGGTGTCGCCGCGCACCAAAGTGGTGTTCCTGGCCAATCCGAACAATCCGACCGGGACCTATATTCCGTTCGACGAGGTCAAGCGCCTGCACCAGGGCTTGCCGCCGCAGGTGCTGCTGGTGCTGGACGCGGCCTATGCCGAATACGTGCAACGCAATGACTACGAGTCCGGCATCGAGTTGGTGGCCACGTCGGAAAACGTCGTGATGTGCCGCACCTTCTCGAAGATCTATGGGCTGGCCGCGCTTCGCCTCGGCTGGATGTACGGCCCTGCGCCCATCGTCGATGCGATCAACCGCATTCGCGGCCCCTTCAACGTCAACGCGCCGGCGATCGCCGCCGGCATCGCGGCAATCCGCGACACCGCCCACATCGAGCGTTCGCGCGCGCACAATACGCGCTGGCTGGCCTGGCTTACCGAAGAGATCGGCAAGCTCGGTCTGCCGGTGACGCCGAGCGTGGGAAATTTCATCCTGATCCACTTTCCGGAGAGTAAGGGCCGCACCGCTAGGGAGGCCGACGCCTTCCTGAGCAAGCGCGGGCTGATCCTGCGCCAGGTCGGCG
>DAIMKK010000319.1:0-3996 GCA_036721745.1 Pseudolabrys sp.
GCGGTGGAATGATGTCCCTCGCGGGACGATGGATGAGGTGAGTTCGTATGTCCGCCTGGACCTCCCGTTACCCTGACGGTAAGGCCGCCGCGTAGCGCTAGGAACCCATGCGCTGCTCTGCGGACAGCATGATGGCGATCCAGGCGATCGCGACAAGATAACCGCCCAAAACGTCGCTCGGATAGTGCACGCCAAGATAGATGCGCGTCCCCCCGATCGCCAACACGAGCAAAACTGTTGCGATCCAGATTCCTTTTTTCATCGCACCTGACTGCACGGCGCGTGCTGCCGCGATCGCGAGTCCGCCGTAAAAGCAGAGCGAGAACAGCGCGTGCCCGCTGGGGAAGCTATAGGTCACCGGCTCAGATCCAAAGAACGGCGGCGGCCGCACGCGCTGAAACGAGAATTTCAGTCCATTCTCCAGCACCACCGCACCCGCCATAATCACCGTCAAGAGCACGGCCCCGTCGCGACGCCCCGCGTGCGCCAGAACCGCGATGGCGACGACGCCGAACAGCGCGAGGGCGCCGAGGGTTCCGAGCCAGGTCACCTTCTCGGCAAGGAGAGTCAAGAGCGGCGAAGCGAGGCCATGCAGTTCCATGCGGACAGTCTCGTCGAAGCCAGCCATGCCGTTTGTCTCCACTGCCACGGCAAGCCCGCAGAACAGCGCGGCGGCGATAGCTGCAAGCACCATAAGGCATGCGGGGCCCCTCATGGCGGCGCCGGACGCGACCATCCAACCTCCGTGCGCCTGAACCGTTCGGTGCTCGCGGCCACGAACCGCCCCTCATCCGCCTGCCAAACCATGCAATCGATTGCAACTTCGGGCCGGGCGACGCGCACGACATTGAACGCATTCACCTCACCTCGCCGCCGCGTCGAGGTCGCTGTCCCCGCCCGGATCAGCAGCGCCGCCCGAGCAGGCAGCGGGTAACGCTTCGTCGTCTCGCCGACGCCGCTCATATGCAGGTGGCCGGACAGGATCATGTCGACGTCCGCCAGCACGAATCCGGCCATCGCCATATCGGCACGGCCAACCACTTTATGCGCGGGCATGGCCCCCGGGACTGGGTCGGGCGTATCGAACGTATGGTGCGTTACGACAATCCGTGTCACATCCTTCCTGCAATGCGCGAAACGCCGCATCGCGGCCTCGATCTGGAGCCGGTTGATGCGGCCATCCTTGAACGTCAGTGCGCGCGTCGTGTTGACGCCGAGCGCCGCGATCTCCGCGTCCTCGAAAAAGGGCGCGAGATCGCTCGTGATGTAGCGCCGATACCGGTCAAGCGGCGAGAGCCAGCGCAGCAAGACGTTGTAGAGTGGCACATCGTGGTTGCCGGGGACGGCCAGCAGTGGGGCCGGCAACGTCTCGAGGAAATGTGCCGCCGCCTTGAATTCCGCGACGCGGGCGCGTTGCGTGATATCGCCCGAAACCACCACGAGGTCAGGCGCCGCCACTACCACCGCGCGTAGCAAAGCCGGCAGGATCGCCGGGTCGACATGGCCGAAATGCAGGTCCGAGAGATGAACGATCGTGCGCATCAAATCCGCCCCGTCAGCGTCAGTCAGCAGCCGGCACGACGACGCGCAACGCGCCGGGCCGGCTGCGATAGTGCAGCGGCGTCCGCATTACGTTGACCTCGCCGTCGGTCGCGACTTGCACATGGTCTCGATGCGTGTGCACGTCGGTCTGTTCGGTCTCGAACGCCGCAAGGTCCGCATCGCGAACGAGCCCCAGCAGTGCTTCCAGCGCCAGCGCAATCAGGGTGAGCCGGCCGGCATAGGGCACCGCGCAGACCCACAATTTGCCGCCATCCAGGATCGCCCGCGTGCCGATCTCCAGGCCCGCCACCGCATAACGGTTATTGCCGATGAATACGAAAGGCGTGTCATACGACTGACGACGGCTGTGATCCTCGTCCAGTTCGACATGCAGCGTGCGGGGCTGTTGGACGATGAGTGCGGCGGCCTGCACGAAGGCGACCCATTTGCTGCGGCCCTGCCGCTGTTCGCGCTCGCGCTCCTGCACGATGCGTGGATAGAAGCCAATGCTGGAATTGTTGAGGAAGATGCGCCCGTTTACTTCGCCGACATCCACCCGGGCAACTTTGCCGGTGAACAGGGTTTGCACCGCCTTTTCGAGTTCGAGCGGGATGCCCAGGTCTTTGGCGAAATGATTGAGGGTCCCCATCGGCAGCACGCCAAGGGCGGTGTCTGTGCCGACCAGCGCCGCCGCGACCGCCGCGATAGTTCCGTCGCCACCTCCGCCTACGACCAGCCCGCCAGCGGCGCGCGCCTGGTCGGCGAGCGAATTGAGATCGGCCCCGTCTGAGGATATCAGGACGCGCGCCTCCCACCCCCGCTTGACCGCAACCCGTGTAATAAGCGTCTGCGCTTCAGCGGCGCTGCTGGACCCGGCCTTGTCGTTGAGGATGCAGGTCAGGACCTGTTCCACGCGGCCCTCCATCTGGATCGATATGTTTCAATCGCATTGTCAAGTTAGCGGATGCACGTGCGCTAAAAACCGGCATCCACCAGATGGAGCCTGGCTCAGGCCAAATCTGCGACGGTTTTGGGTTCGTGACAAGCGTGAGCTTGCAGCCTGACTGCCACCGGCTCGCCGGCGGACCGCGTCGAGGCCCGCTGAATCTGCGTCGAACATTCGGAAAGCCAAATCTTCCTCGACCAAGACACACTTCTCCTGTGAGTTTTGACGAACGCGTGACACCAAACCCGCTACGCCATTGATGTGACGGGCGGCGGCCGCAATTCCGCGATCAGTCGAAGGATGTCGGCGAACAGGTTTCTCGGAATGGCAACCTCCGCCATCTGGAAGGCGACATAGCGGCCGTGGCGGACGACCTTCGCGCCGATCTTGATCAGCTTTTCCTTCAGGCTCGTCAGCGACCAGTCCTTGATCGGCTCAGATCGGCCTTACTCAGGATGCAACGTCGTGCTGTTGTGGATGGCAGCAAACGCCGGCTATCGGGCACCGCGCTATCTCACTTTCAAGCAGGCTTTGGAATTAGGCGGCAACGTGCGCAAGGGCGAGCATGGCACGAAGGTCTATTTCGTGAAGCAGCTTCAGGTCGCCGATCGAAATGGCGAGGAAGGCAAAACGCGCATCGTTCCCATGATGCGGGAATACACCGTGTTCAACGTCGATCAATGTGAAGGCTTGCCCTACCGCGTTCTGACGCTGGGCGAAGTGAGGGTGCGCAATGCCGATCAACGCGACGTGACGATCGATGAATTCCTTGGTTCGAGCGGCGTTGAGATTCGGGAGGGGATGGGCGAAGCCTATTATCGGCCTGGCGCCGACTTCATCAGCTTGCCTAGGTTTGAAGCCTTCAAGAGCGCAGCTACCTTTTACGCGACGGCGTTTCATGAGCTGGGCACGCGACAGGCCACAAGTCGCGCCTTGATCGTGATCTGCGCAGCCGCTTTGGCGAAAAGGCATACGCTGCCGAGGAATTGATTGCTGAGCTATGCGCGGCGTTCCTCTGTGCCGAGTTTTCGCTGGATGGCGAGCTGCGCCATGCGGGCTACATCCAATCCTGGATTGGCTTACTCAAGACCGACTGCCGCGCGTTTTTCACGGCATGCAGCAAGGCACAAGCCGCGGCTGATTATCTGCGCGGCCTCGCGCTGCGGGACCAGCAGCCGACAATGGCAGCGTGAATTGCCCAAAATCCGATTACATACTGCTCGTATAATGTGTCTTATACGAGCAGTCATTGGTTGCTAGGAGGCGAAAACAATGACCAAAACGCACCTGAAGCTGGTCACGCCAGCCATCAAAAAACGAGCAGTTACCCCGAGACGGCAGCCGAACAGCAAGCTTCGCAGCCGAGAGCACCTGACCGAGAGCGAGGTCGAAAAGCTGATCGAGGCCGCGAAGGACAATCGCTACGGTCACCGGGATGGCGCCATGCTACTGGTCGCTTACCGGCATGGACTGCGGGCTTCGGAGGTCTGCGATCTGCGATGGGAGCA
>DAIMKK010000320.1:0-3974 GCA_036721745.1 Pseudolabrys sp.
GCACCCAAAATCTCCAGCGATCGAAACGCCGGCCGGCCGATTACCCCATCTTTGGTTCCGACTCTGGACATTGCAACTCAATGTTGGACCGGTTCACAGTCATGTGATGCGTGTTAGTGGCCGGTCAGAAGGCACCGCCAGGATTGATCACCACCTCTCGATCTTCGACTGGCTTCATCGAGACGGTACCGACAGACTGGACGCGGCCGGCCGCCGCGTTTCCGCGCCGATAAGCAGTCATTTGGCATCGCTATATGTCGGCGCGCGCTGTTCGAGCGCCGTGCCGAAGATCTGATCCCACACGCCGGTCGTCACGCCGAAGTTACCGCTATGGGATAAATGGTGGTGGCGCGCATGGCGCAGCCGCGCCCGGTAAAGATAGGACTCCCGGCGCGGCCGCCAATGGTGGGTCGCGTAGTGCACGAACACATACCACAGGTAACCGGTGACGAGGCCCGCCGTCGCCGCAGTCCCCAGGTCGAATCCGAGTGCCGCCCACAATGGGCTTGCAACTGCGATCAAACCTATCAACACGCTCGCCCAGGCGGGCGTGCCGATCAGGTCTTGCGGCGAATGATGGTGGCGCTCGTGAATCCGTGAGAGAATTGGCGCGTGGTGAAAGAGCACGCGATGCAGCAGATACTCGATAAAGGTCCAGCTAAAAAGTCCGGCACCGTAGACGATCATCCAGATTGCGGGCTGAGGCGGGGTTGAGCTACGAAACGCCAGCAGCACAGCGAGGAGAACGAGAGGAGGGAAAAGAAGAAATTCGGAAAAATAGCCGAACTTGTCCATTTTCATGACAAAACCCCAGAGGCCGTAGTTCTAACGACTGCAGGTCGTCCTTGCGTTCGCCGCCCCCGAGTGCACAAGGCACCATATCAGCGATACGATTTCGCTTGAAGGGCAATGCACGGGCTTTAGTTTTTCGCAACGCAACAACACTCTTATGATAAATGATGGCGCCCGCGACCCACAATTTTGTCAAGATTGTGAGCGATAAGCCCCCGCGTCACATACACGGCTCTTCGCCCGTGTTTCCATATCGGGGGCGGCGTTGCGGCGGGACCTCTCGTGGGGGAGGCCCCGGAGGAGTCGCTCGCCATGCCGATACGTTTTCTCGCGCTCATTGTTTCATTGCTCGCGCTTGCGGCGCCCGCCTTCGCCGCCGACACCAATCACGACATCAAGGGCCTCTACCTGCTGACCGACTATCCGGCGGTCACCGTGCAGCCCGGCACTACCTCCACAGTAAGCTTAAAGCTGCGTAACTACGCACTCGTGCCTGAGCGGCTCACACTCTCGGTAGCGGGCGTCCCGCAAGGCTGGACGGCGACGCTGCTCGGCGGTGGGCAGCCGATCGCGGCGGCCATGCCGGCGACCGATGACAGCGTGTCGTTCGACCTGCGGCTGGATGTGCCGAAGGACGCCAAAATTGGCACCCAGACGCTCACCGTGAGCGCTGAGGGCGCCACGTCCCATGTCGCGCTGCCGGTGGCAGTGATGTTGGCAAAGGAATTGCCGGCCAAACTCTCGCTGCAGCCGCAACTACCCGAGCTGCGCGGCTCCTCGCGTTCCAGTTTCGAATATACGCTGACCATCAAGAACGACAGCGGCAAGAAACTGCTGGTAAGCCTAGCCGCCGAGGCGCCGCGCAATTTCGACACGTCGTTTACCGAGGCCTATGGCAGCCAGCAGTTGACCGCAATCCCAGTCGACGCCGGCAAGTCGAAGGACGTGAAGCTCAAAGTGAGCCCGCCGGACACCGTCGATGCCGGACATTATCCGGTGGTGGCACGCATCGGCGCCGAGGACGCCAAAGCCAGCGCCGAGGTCAATCTCGACATCACCGGCGAGCCCAAGCTCACGCTGGCCGGCCGCGAAGGGCTTTTGAGCGCGCGCGCAACCGCCGGCAGCGAGAGCTCGGTTCCGGTGGTCGTGACCAATACCGGCACCGCGCCGGCCGAAAATATTCAACTGTCGGGCAATGCGCCGAACGGCTGGAAGATCACGTTCGAGCCGAAAACCATCGACCGCATCGCGCCCAACGAGCACAAGGAAGTGCAGGCGCTGATCAGCCCGCCGGGCAAGGCGATTGCCGGCGATTATGTCACCACGCTGACCGCCTCCACCCGCGGCGAGAACGGCACCGGAAATTTCCGCGTCACAGTGACGACTTCCACCATGTGGGGGATTGCCGGCGTCGGTATTATTGGTGCGGCGCTGCTGATCATGGTCGGCGCCGTTGCACGGTTTGGTCGGCGATGAGCGAACCCGTCGTAGAGGCCAAAGGCCTCACCAAACGTTACGGGGCCGCACTTGCGGTGAACGACGTGACGTTCACGGTCGACGCCGGTGAAATCTTCGGCGTGCTCGGCCCGAACGGCGCCGGCAAAACAACGACAATCCTCATGCTGCTCGGCTTGAGCGACATCAGCGCCGGCCAGGTGCGCTTATTAGGGCATGATCCGATGCGCGAGCCTTTGGCGGTCAAGCGCCGCGTCGGCTATCTGCCCGACTCGGTCGGCTTCTACGATTACCTGACGGCCGCCGACAATCTGCACTACACCGCGCGGCTGATGGGCATAGCTGCCGAGACGCGCGGTGAGAAGATCGCCGTCGCGCTCTCCCGCGTCGGCTTGAGCGAGGTAGCGAACAAGAAAGTCGCGACCTTCTCGCACGGCATGCGCCAGCGCCTGGGGCTTGCCGAAATCGTGATGAAAGACGCGCGCGTCGCGATCCTTGACGAGCCGACCAACGGACTCGACCCGCAGGCCAGCGTCGAGCTGCTGGAGCTGATCCGTTCGCTCAAAGCTTCCGGCGTGAGCATCCTACTGTCGTCGCATCTGCTCGATCGGGTACAGAGCGTGTGCGACCGCGTAGCGCTGTTCAATGCCGGCCGGATTGTGCTGATGGGAACTGTTGGCGAACTCGGGCGCCAGGTGCTCGGTGGCGGATTTGCCGTCGAAGTCGAAGCTGATGGCGGCACCGACCTCGCCAAGCGTCTTTTGGCGCTGCCGGGCGTGCGCGGCGTAGGTGAGCCAGCGCCGGGCCGCTTCCGGATGACATGCGATCGGGATCTGCGCGCCGAAGCCGCGGGCGCAGTGGTGACCGCCGGCGGGCGGCTCAAGCAGCTCTCGCTCGATCAGCCCAGTCTCGAGACCATCTACACCCGCTATTTCCAGAACGCGCGGGAGGCCCGGCATGCGGCGTGAAGGCTCGCCCTGGCAGGGCTTAGGCGTGGTGACTTTAAAGGAATTGTCGGACCACCTCTCCAGCGCGCGCATGCGCGTCTTGGAATGGCTAGTGGTGCTGACCGCGCTCGCCGCCGTCTACGGCGCCATCCAGCAGATCCGCGACGTCACCGCCGAGGATCCGTTCCTGTTCCTGCGGCTGTTCACCACCGCGCGCGAGCCGCTGCCGTCGTTTGTGGCGTTCCTTGGCTTCCTGGTGCCGCTCATGGCAATTGGGCTCGGCTTCGACGCGGTGAACGGCGAGCATAATCGGCGCACCCTGTCGCGCATCCTGTCGCAGCCGATCTATCGCGACGCGCTGCTGTTCGGAAAATTCCTCGCCGGTCTCAGCGTCATCGCGATCAGCCTGGTGTGCCTGTGGCTGCTGGTGATCGGGCTTGGCCTGATCATGCTGGGCGTGCCGCCGGGTGGCGAGGAGATGGCGCGGGCGCTGATCTTCTTGGCTGTGACGATCGCCTATGCCGGCGTGTGGCTGGCGCTGGCCATGCTGTTCTCGGTGATATTCCGCTCGGCGGCCACCGCGGCCCTGGTGACACTCGGCCTGTGGCTGTTCCTGTCGGTGATCTGGCCGGCGCTTGCGCCGGCAATTGCCGAGGCTTTCGTATCGCCCGAGCATCAGGCCACGCTGGTCACCACCGCGCAGATGCTGGCGCGGCTGTCACCGTCCACGCTGTTCGGCGAATGCGTGCTGGCGCTGCTCGATCCGACCACCCGCACGCT
>DAIMKK010000321.1:0-3959 GCA_036721745.1 Pseudolabrys sp.
TCTGCTCGCGGGATGCGCAGGTGGCGGCTTCTTGTCCGGCGGCTACGGCAGCATGCAGGACGGCGGCTTCCTCATCCCGCCGGTCGATATCACCATCATCGATCCGAGCCTGATACGCACGGAGGTCGCCTGGCACGGCAAGGAAAAGCCGGGCAGCATCGTCGTGAACGTGCCGCAACGCCGGCTTTATCTGGTCGAGGCGAACGGCCGCGCGTTGCGTTACGGCGTCGGCCGCGCCGAAGGAATGAACTTCCGCGGGCAGGCGGTGATCGGCCGCAAGGAGAAGTGGCCGCACTGGACGCCCACCGCCAACATGATGGCGGCGATCCCGCTCTACCGGCATTACGCCGGTGGGATGGACGGCGGCCCCGACAATCCGCTCGGGCCGCGCGCGCTCTATCTTTACCGCGACGGCCACGACACGTTTTTCCGCCTGCACGGCACCACCGAGCCGGAGACGATCGGCCACGCCGTTTCCTCCGGCTGCATCCGCCTGTTCAATCAGGACATCATCGATCTCTACGACCGCGTGCCGGTCGGCACCCATGTGACGGTGGTGCAGGGGTGACGCCCTAATTGCTCGGTGCGATCCCGGCGTCCTTGATGACCTTCGCCCATTGCGGCCTTTCCGCCGCCAGCGCGGCCGCGAATTCCTTAGGCGAGTTGCCGATGACTTCCATGCCGATGTCGCTCAACTTTTTGCGCACCTCCGGCGGGGCAAGCGCTTTCACCAAATCCTGGTGAATTTTCTCGATGATTGCGGCCGGGGTTCCGGCCGGCGCCATCAGGCCGATCGAGAGGATCGACACAAAACCGGGGAAGCCGGCTTCGATCATGGTCGGCAGCTCGGGCGCCGCGCCGAAGCGCTTGGCCGACGTGACGGCGAGCGCGCGCACTTTGCCTTCCCGCACCAGCGGAATCGTAGGCGCGATGGCGATAAAGGACATGGTGATGCGTCCGCCCAGCAGGTCGGTGATCATGGGACCGGCGCCGCGATAGGGCACGTGTTGGATATCGATGTGCGCCATCGCCTTGAACAGCTCGCCGGCGAGGTGCTGCGTGGTGCCGACGCCGGCCGAGGCAAAGCTCAGCTTGCCGGGGTTGGCGCGCGCATAGGCGACCAGTTCCGCCACGGACTTGGCCGGAACGTCATTGGGCACGACGAGAATATTGGGCGAGTAGACCGCTTGCGAGATCGGAAGCAGGTCTTTGGCGGGATCGTAGGTCATTTTGGCGTAGAGACCTGGATTGATGGCCACCTGCGCGTTGGTCGCCATCAGAATCGTGTAGCCGTCGGGCGCGGCCTTGGCGACGCGGTCGCCACCGATGTTGCCGCCCGCGCCGGAGACATTTTCGACCACCACTGGCTGGCCCCAGATCCGGCTCAGCCGGTCGGCCACGATGCGCGCGATGATGTCCACCGGTCCTGCCGGCGGATAGCCAAGGACCATGTGGACCGCGTGGTCCGGATAGCTGCTTTGCGCGACGGCGGCGCCCGCTGTTGCGAGCATCGCCAGCGCGGCAATCAGCACGGCGGTTATTTTTGTTATGATTTTCATCGCGTCCTCCCCTCTATTTTTTGGTTGGTATCATTATAAGCGCAACGGCTGGACTGGAAACTAGCTGAATTTTACCCGTCATGGCCGGGCAAAAGGCGCGGAAGCCCGGCACAGGGCTGGTGCGCTGGAGGCGCGGCTCTGATAGAAAGTGCCGCCGCAAGAAGGCGGACAAGCGAACAGGGGCCCTATGTCGAAGCAGGCGATGCGCGAGGAAACCGAACGTCTCATCAAAGAGGCGCTGGAGCGGAAATCGGTCACGGTCAAGGAAGGCGACACCCGGATCGAGACCCACTGCGGAAAGTGCGGGGCGGTCAACCGCATCAAGGCGCCGCGAGGACAGTCCCGCGTCGAATATGCGTGCAAGGAATGCGGCCATAAGCAGAAGGCCCTTTGAGGGGCGGCCCCGTCTTTTGGCCAATGGCGGATGACGCGGAGCCTGTCATGGGGTGCCGGCCCGTCGGCTCATCCGCACGGCGCGCTTGTATTACCGTTCACGATGGCCATATGCTCAAGGCACTTGAATAAGTCGCTTTCATTTTATTTTGCTCGTGACCTGCATCATGCGGCTGTGGGCTATATGTCGCCGCAACGTTTCATTGAAAAGGCTCTGGACATGACGAAAACCATCGCTCCGTCTCACCCAATGAGCATGGCTGACCGTGTGACGTATGGAATAGTCGGCGGCATAGTTCTCTTGGGCGTCATCGCATTTATCTTTTTGCAATAGCCGCGGCTTAAACGCCCGCGCTTGGTGTGCTGTTGGCCCATCGGCCACGCCGCCTTGAGCGGTGGCGTTTGGCTGTTTGATCGGGACATCGTCGATCTCTGAGAATCGCGTATCGGTCGGCACGCATGCGCTTTGCTCGCCCCACTCTCGCTATTTTTGATTGAACTTTCACCGCTCTCGCGCGTTGTACTTAATGGAAATTCTGCCACGGAGGAGCATCGCTCCCACGCGCCGGTGGCAGGTTGAGAGGCCGGATCAGCGTCCAGGGCGGCGTACGGAGGCTCTCACCAGAAAACGCCCCGAGGAAAAATGCCATGACAGAAACCACCACCACGGCTGGAACCAAGTCCGCCGGCGCTGCGAAGATGGGAAGCCCGCAGGCCCTCCGTGAAATGGCCGACAAAGGCACCGCGCAAGCCAAAGCGTCCTATGACAAGATGAGCGCGGCCACGGCAGAAGCGTCCAGCGTCCTCAAGAACGCCGGTGCGACAGCCGTTCAAGGGTTCAAGGACGGCAATGCCAAGGTCATCGAGTTCGCGCGCACCAACAGCAACGCCGCCTTCGACTATGCAAACGCACTGCTTGCCGTGAAGTCGCCGTCCGAGTTCATTCAAGTGTCGACCGAACAAGCGCGCAAGCAGTTCGAAGTGCTCTCCGTGCAGACCAAGGAACTCACCGCGCTCAGCCAAAAAGTGATGCTTGAGACGGCGGAGCCGCTCAAGGCCGGCGTCGCCAAGGCGTTTGCAGGGTCTCACACGTGAGGTGTTGAGCCGACGCCAGCCTTCAAATCGCTGCAAAGCCCGGGCCGTTCGCCCGGGCTTTTTTGTCTGCGGACGCGCGGGCACCGCACGCATGTTTTGATTGCAACCATTTGACGAGGTGAGGCGTTTTCTACCTATGAGACGAATGTCCATGGAGATGTCCGATGACAATGCATAGCGTTCATTATGACGGCAAGATATTCGACAACTTCGGAGCACACCTGACATTACTGGCTATCGTGGTCATCGCCGTGGCGGTTCCCGCATTCTTGTTCTATGTCTTGTGATGAACCTAGCAAGACGGAGCCCGGTCCGGGTTCGTCTATTTGGAGGCCGCCTCAGTTGGCGGCCTCTTTCATGTGGATCGTGCCGCTACGCCCGCTTGCGCGCGAGATAGACCGTCTGCGTGAACGGCTTGTTTTGCAGCGGATTGTGAAACGTCACCGGCTCGGCGCGCGCCTCCGCGAACACGCGCGCCAGCCGCGCGGTGAAGGCGTCGTCGGCACGCTCATTCGACCACAGACCGAACACGCCGCCGGGCTTTAGATGCGCGGCCAGCCGGGCGAGGCCCGCTTCGCCGTAGAATGCGGCGTTGCCCGCATCGAGCAGCGCGTCGGGCGAATGGTCGATGTCCACCAGCACGGCGTCGAACGCGCGCCCGGGCGAGGCCGCATCGAAGCCCGCTGGCGAAGCCGCCAGTGCGAAGAAGTCGCCGAGCACAAAGCGGCAGCGCGGCTCGGCGGCGAGTTCGCGGCCGAGCGGCACAAGGCCCGCAACGTGCCAGTCGATGACCGGTTGCAGCGCCTCGACGACGATGAGCGATGACACCGTCCGGTGCTCCAGCACGGCTTGCGCCGTGTAGCCCAAGCCCAGCCCGCCGACCACGACATCGAGGGCTTCGTTCGATTCTGG
>DAIMKK010000322.1:0-3956 GCA_036721745.1 Pseudolabrys sp.
AGCGCCGGCCTACGCGTTCGCACGACGCATTATCCCCAAACAAACACCCGTTAGATCGCTGCCCAAACGCCAAGAAGTCGCATTGATCGATCTGGCGAAGAAGGTGCAGAAAATCCTGCGCACGCGCGCGCTTTTCAGCGGAGCCAATGGCGCCGGCAAGACCTTGGCCGCGGAGTTCCTGGCGCGCCGATTGGACGTAGCCTTGTTCCGCATCGACCTAAGCCAAGTGGTCAGCAAGTACATCGGCGAAACCGAGAAGAACCTGGATCGGCTGTTCGATGCGGTGGAATCCTCCGGTGCGATTTTGTTGTTTGACGAGGCGGATGCGCTGTTCGGCAAGCGCACGGAGGTCAAGGACTCCCACGACCGTTATGCCAATATCGAAATCGATTACCTGCTGCAGCGCCTGGAGAAATTCAGAGGACTGGCCATTCTGTCTTGTAAACGCCGCCACGCGGTCGATTTGACGTTCAGGCCCAAAATCCATTGCCGTTTGTCGTTCCGGCGTGCGGCGAAGCGCGGGGAGAGGCGGGCGTGAGAAAACCCCCGCTCGTCCCCGTACACGGGTCCAGCCTGCGGCTGGCCCGAGCACAGGCTCCAGCGGGGACCCAGGGGCCGCTTGCTCCGTCTCAAAGAACTGGATTCCCGCTTACGCGGGAATGAGCGGAGATAGAGGCGGCCCGCGGAACCTATTCGGCCGATGGCGGGTTGTCTCCGATAACCAGTGAAGGAGACCTCCCATGAAATACGCCGGCATTCTGTTGGCCGCGGCGCTCGTCATCGGCGCTTCCGGCCTCGCTTTTGCGCAGCAAACGATCACAGGGAAAGTGACAAGCGTCGACCAAGCTGGAGGTAAAATCTCCATTCAGATCAGCGGCACGTCGGGTGCGGGCGCCTCGACGGCGCCGACGCCGTTCAAGGTTCAGGACGCGCTGTTGTTCAACGCCGTCAAACCCGGCGACCAGGTGTCGGTGACGACCGAGAACGTGAACGGCGTGCCGACCATCAAGAGTTTGAAAAAGGAATAGGGGGCCTGTTGCTCCCGCGAGAGCCTAAATCATCATTCCGGGACGGCGCACTCGCGCCGGACCCGGAATCCAGATGCAAGCTCGGAATAGGTTTCTGTAAAGTGCGCCGCGACCGCTCTCGGCCTCATGCTGAGGAGCCCGCCGAAGCGTCAGCGAAGGCCGGCGTCTCGAAGCATAAGGCCGCCCCATCCTTCGAGACGCGTCGCAACGCGACGCTCCTCAGGATGAGGCGGACAACAGTTTCGCATTCAGGGGGACACGTGCCCATTCATAATGGAACCGCATTATTTATTTAATTCCAATGCGTTAGCGCGCCGGTCCGGCCAGGCCGATTTATCCACAGGGGCCGAAGGGCTTCCGCGCGGTCAAAAAAATTACTACCATTTATGGCGACGGGCGGTTATCGAGGAATTGCGGCTCTAGTTTTTTTCCCACCGGAGACGGCGATGGGCGAAGTAGGGGGCAATGGCCGATTGAGCCGCATCGCGCGGCTGGTTGGGCTTGGCGCAATGTGCTTGGCGCTCGCCAATTGCGCTTCCGGCAATACGTCGAGCCGCGTTGAACGCACGTCGCACGCCACCGCGACCGCCGACGCACAATCCAGCCGACATGTCCGAACGGCGCACGGCCGCATCGATTGCGACGAGCGCGGCTGTTCGGATCGCGTGAATCCGAGCCGGGCTGTCATCGCGCGGGAGAGCTATGCCAGTCTCGACACCGGCATGGTCGTCGGCCGCAGGCCGGAAGGTTGCCCGCCCTCGTTCTGCGGCTGCGAAGCCTCGCGCTATGTCTTCGGCAAGGTCCGCCCCGAACTCAATTTGGCGTCCAACTGGATGAGATTCCCACGCGCCTCGCCGGCTACCGGCATGGTCGCGGTGCGCAACCATCACGTCATGGTGCTGATGAGCCACGCCGGCGGCAACGAATGGCTGGTGCATGACGGCAATTCCGGCGGCCGCCTGACCCGCGAGCATGTGGTGCCGATCAGCCGATATGTCGTCGTCAACCCGAACGGCAGTTGATCGATAACTCTCTCACGTCGCGATTGATGGATGCCCCGCCTGCGCGGGGCATGACGGCTTTGCATTGACGCCTTGAACGGCGCCGCCGTCTTTGCTAGCGCCTTGGCCGCATCCCGCCCTCCGGCCATCCCAAAAGGTCAAACGTCCCCCCATGCGAATTGCAGCTATCAACAGCCCGCAGGGCAAGATTTTCGGCGCCGTCGAGGGCGACAGCTTTCGCCCGTTTTCGGTCGGCGGCGGCACGCTGCGCGACTTGCGCCATGTCATCAAGCTGCTCGCCGCGGGCACGCCGCCAGACTATGGCGAGCCGGTCGCGCTCGCGCGCGCCAAGCTCGCGGCGCCGGTCGGCCCGCTCAGCAAGAACGTGATCTGCGTCGGCAAGAATTATTACGACCACGCCCGCGAATTCGCCCAGAGCGGCGTCGATCAGTCCGGCGACAAGCAGGACGTGCCGGCCGATCCGGTGATCTTCACCAAGTCGACCTCCTCGCTCGCCGATCCGGGACAGAAGATTTCCGCCGGCTTGGACCCGACCCATACGGTCGACTACGAAGGCGAGTTCGGCGTGGTGATCGGCAAGCACGCCAAGAACGTCAAACGCGAGGACGCGCTCGATGTCGTGTTCGGCTACACCATCGTCAACGACCTGACCGCGCGCGCCGTGCAGCAGCGCCACAAGCAATGGTTTCTCGGCAAGAGCCTGGACGGCTTCTGCCCGGTCGGGCCTTATGTTGTGACGCGCGACGAGTTCGGCGTGCCGGGCGAGCAGGAACTCGCGACTTACGTCAACGACGAGCGGCGTCAGTCCGCCAAGTTGAAGGACATGATTTTCGACGTGCCGAGCTTCATCGAAACGGTCACGGCTTACGTGCCCTTGGAGCCGGGCGACCTGTTGGCCACCGGCACGCCGGCCGGCGTCGGCATTGGCTTCGACCCGCCGCGCTATTTGCAGCCCGGGGATGTGGTTTGCATCGCGATTTCAGGGCTAGGCGAACTCACTAACCCGGTAGTCTGAGGCGCCCGCATCCTCTATAAAGGCGCTGGCAAACGAGGTTTTTTGGCCGGGTGTTGCGAAATATCAATGTTATCGGCCGCAAAAGCGGTCTTCTCAGCCCGATCGTTCGGCCCGCCCGGCCCCGGAAAAAACGACCCGAATTCACCTTAACGATGGTCATGCGAGAGGAGTAACGAATGTCAGCGACCCCCTGGAAAACCAACGACTGGTTCGTCAGCGAATGGAATTACGCGCCTGAAGTCACCAAGGACTTCAAGTTCGCCAAGAACATCAAGATCCACGACGTCTCCTTGCGCGACGGCGAGCAGCAGACCGGCGTGATCCTCTCCAAGGACGAGAAAATCCGCATCGCGGAAGCTCTCGCCGAAGCCGGCGTGCACCGCATCGAAGCCGGCATGCCGATCGTGTCGCCGTCCGACAACGCGGCGATCAAGGAGATCGTCAAGCGCAACCTCGGGCCGCAGATCTTCTCCTTCGCCCGCTGCATGAAGGAAGACGTGCAACGCGCTGTCGACACCGGCGTCAACGGCGTCGTCATGGAAATCCCCTCCAGCAAGCACATGCTGGAACTCGCCTATCGCTGGCCGCTGGAAAAGGCGATCGAGACCTCGATCGAGGCGACCGCCTTCGCGCACAAGAACGGCCTCGAGGTGGTGTTCTTCCCGATCGACTTCTCGCGCGCCGAGCTGAAATGGGCGCTCGATCTGATCGAGCGTGTCGGCAAAGAAGGCCACATGGACGCGCTCGCGCTGGTCGACACCTTCGGCGTGCTGTCGCCGCACGCCATGAAGTATTTCGTCACCGAGGTGCAGAAGCGCATCAAGAAGCGCCTGGAGGCGCACTTCCACCAGGACTTCGGCATGGGCGTGGCCAACACCATCATGGCGCTGT
>DAIMKK010000323.1:0-3945 GCA_036721745.1 Pseudolabrys sp.
AAAAAGCCGCCGACGCCCGGGCAACTCGCCGCGCGCGAGCGTCTGAAGAAGTGCGCCGCCGAATGGAAGGAAGCGAAAGCCGCCGGCAAGATCGAAAAGGGAATGAAGTGGCCGAAATATTGGAGCGCGTGCAACAAGCGCCTCAAGGCGGCCGGCTAGCGCATCTAAAATTTTTTGCGATCCAGACGTACCGAGGGCGTCGGCGAGACTCGAAGCCTCGCCGACGCCCTCTCTTGTCATCGGTACCGGGGCGTCGCAGCGCTACTGCATTGCGCTCGTCGCACCATGACGCGACCCGGCCCTTATGACGCAATCTTCGAAACGTTAAGTCCGAAGATCGGGAAGAGAATAAGAAGCGACTAGAGCTTCTTTTTCTTCTTCGCTGCCTTCTTCTTTCTACGTTTCGCCATTGCTGCCCTCCTAGCCATGAAACATGGCGGATGTCTGCATCAGTACGGTCGCGGATCGACACGCACTGCATTCCGTTTACTACAGCGCAATGAAAAAAACACTGACTCCACTAACGAAGTGTGTATCCGCGACGCGCAACGCGCATTGCCACGTCGGTAACATCGCGCATGCGCGGCGCGACAACGCGTGCAACGCAAGCATTGCGCAATGATCGGTGCACCTTCGCGATGATGCAAAAAGCCCGATGAAATAAGGACTTCTTGCAACGACGGCATCTCGTCGTCGTCGTCGCGCGTCAAAATATTTTTGTGCATGCGCGTTAGATTTTGCATACACCTCGCGCGCAGCGCAGACATCTGCACAGGCTAAAATATTTTTCACAAATTGCGTTGCAAACGGCGCGCGCCGACCGGAATCGAGCAAAAAACGAGCGAATCGGTGCCGAGTGATTCGCGGCGTGCGCGGTGACCGGCGGGAATTTTTTACGCGAATGCGCGCGCCGATCTCATCTCGCGTTGAATTTTGGATTGTGCGGGCGAAAGCGCGGCGCGCAATTGCCGCACTGCACCCAAAATCACATGCAAGCGCGCGAACCGTCGCGCACGCGTCAGAGTCCGAGTTTCTTCTTCAGGATTTCGTTGACCGCCTGCGGGCTCGCCTTGCCGCCGGAACTCTTCATCACCTGTCCGACGAACCAACCGATCGCTTTCGGGTTGGTTTTGGCGTCGGCGACCTTGTCCGGGTTCTTGGCGATGATGTCGTCGACCACTTTCTCGATTGCGCCGACGTCGGTGACCTGCTTCAGGCCGCGCTGCTCGACAATCGCGCGCGGATCGCCGCCTTCACTCCAGACGATTTCGAACAGATCCTTGGCGATCTTTCCGGAAATCGTGCCGTCTGCGATCAAATCGAGGATGGCGCCGAGCTGCGCGGCGGAAACCGGCGCAGCCGCGATGTCGCCGCCCGCTCTGTTGAGCCGCGCGAACAATTCGTTGATCACCCAGTTGGCCGCGGCCTTGGCGTCGCGCCCCTTGGCCACCGCCTCGAAATAGTCGGCGGTCGCGCGCTCCGCCACCAGCACGCCGGCGTCGTAGGCCGACAGTGCAAAATCGCGCATGAAGCGCGCCTTTTTCTCGTCCGGCAGCTCTGGCAGGTGCTCTTCAAGAGCCGCCACATAGGCTTCGTCGAATTCCAGCGGCAGCAAATCGGGATCGGGGAAATAGCGGTAGTCGTGCGCCTCTTCCTTGGAGCGCATCGAGCGCGTCTCGCCGCGGCCGGCATCGAACAGCCGCGTCTCCTGGACGATCTCGCCGCCCTCCTCGATCACCTCGATCTGGCGGCGCGCTTCATGCTCGATGGCGTCGCCGATGAAGCTGATCGAGTTCATATTTTTGATTTCGCAACGCGTATTCAGCGGCGCGCCCGGTTTGCGCACCGAGACGTTGACGTCGGCGCGCAGCGAGCCCTCCTCCATGTTGCCGTCGCAGGTGCCGAGATAGCGCAGGATCGAGCGCAGCTTGGTGAGGAAGGCCTTGGCCTCTTCGGCCGAGCGCAGATCGGGCTTCGACACGATCTCCATCAGCGCCACGCCCGAGCGGTTGAGATCGATCGCGCTCATGTTCGGATGCTGGTCGTGCAGGCTTTTGCCGGCGTCCTGCTCGAGATGCAGCCGCTCGATGCCGATGCTGACCGCCTCGCCGCCTTCCAGATCGACGATCACCTCGCCCTCGCCCACGATCGGCGATTTGTACTGGCTGATCTGGTAGCCCTGCGGCAGGTCGGGATAGAAATAATTCTTGCGGTCGAACACCGACTTCAAATTGATCTTCGCCTTCAGGCCGAGCCCCGTGCGGATCGCCTGCTTGACGCATTCCTCGTTGATCACCGGCAGCATGCCCGGCATCGCGGCGTCGACCAGCGAGACGTGGCTGTTGGGTTCGCCGCCGAATTCGGTGGAGGCACCGGAAAACAGCTTCGACTTGGAGGTGACCTGGGCATGCACTTCCATGCCGATGACGACTTCCCAGTCACCGGTGGCGCCTTTGATCAGCTTGGAGGATTTGCTGGCGACGTTCATGATTTAGAACTAACGGCGGGGGCCAGGCACGGCAAGCGCGACTTTCCCAAAATTGGCCCGAATTCTGCATGGCTTATTGCCGCAATCGCGGCGCACAGAGGGCGCCGCGCGAGGAACTTCGTTCAAACGGCAACGTTTGGATAACGCACAACAGGGCGAAGACCATGAAACAGGACAATGGCGCTTTTGGGCTGCTCGTCGGCGGGATCGTCGCCTTGGCGGCGATGTTCTTTATCTTCGGCGGCGGCGAACTGGGCGGCAAAACAGTCATCAACGGCGACGAAGACCTGCCGCCGATCGCGAGCGCCGCCCGCAATTAATTTCGCGTAGGCCGAGCGCTCACCACCATGCTGGCGGCGTGAACCTTCCTGCCGCCTGCTCGATCACCTGTGCTGCCGAAAAAAGCGTCTCCTCGTCGAACGGGCGGCCTATCAATTGCAGGCCGAGCGGCAGCCCCTGGGCGTCAAGCCCCGCCGGCACCGCGATGCCGGGTAGCCCCGCCATGTTCCCCGTCACCGTGAACACGTCGTTCAAATACATCTCGACCGGATCGGCCTGGCCCTTTTCGCCCAGCCCGAAGGCCGCCGACGGCGTCGCCGGCGTCAACATGGCGTGCACGCCGGCCTTGAAGCATTCCTCGAAGTCGCGCTTGATCAGCGTGCGCACTTTCTGTGCGCGCAAATAATAGGCGTCGTAATAGCCGGCCGAGAGCACATAAGTGCCGATCATCACGCGCCGGCGCACTTCGGCGCCGAAGCCCGCGCTGCGCGTACCCTCATACATGTCGACGATGTCGCGCGCCGGCACCCGCAGGCCGTAGCGCACGCCGTCGTAGCGCGCGAGATTGGACGAGGCCTCCGCCGTGGCGACGATGTAATAGGCAGGCAGCGCATATTTCGTGTGCGGCAGCGACACCTCGACCAGTTCGGCGCCGGCCGCCTTCAGCCATTCCCTGCCCTGCTGCCAGATTTTCTCGATCTCGGCCGGCATGCCGTCGAGCCGGTATTCCTTCGGGATGCCGATGCGCAGGCCCTTGACCGATTGACCGACCGCGGCTTCGTAATCCGGCACCGGCAGATCGGCGCAGGTGGTGTCCTTGGCGTCGGGCCCGGCCATCGAGCGCAGCAGGATCGCGGCGTCGCGCACCGTGCGCGCGAACGGGCCGGCCTGATCGAGCGAGGACGCAAAGGCCACGATGCCCCAGCGCGAGCAACGGCCATAGGTCGGCTTGATGCCGACCGTGCCAGTGAAGGCCGCTGGCTGCCGGATCGAGCCGCCGGTGTCGGTGCCGGTCGCGCCCAAACAAAGTTGCGCCGCCACCGCCGCCGCCGACCCGCCGCTTGAACCGCCCGGCACCAGCTTCGTGTTGGCGCCTTTGCGCCGCCACGGCGAGGTCACCGGACCGAAATGCGAGGTCTCGTTCGACGAGCCCATGGCGAATTCGTCGTTGTTGGTCT
>DAIMKK010000324.1:0-2819 GCA_036721745.1 Pseudolabrys sp.
CGCTGTCGGTGGTGCTGCTCGGCCTGTTGATGATGGTGACGCGGCGCAACGCGGTGAGCCAGGTGGTCGGCTTCATGTCGCTGGAAAACGGCCTGGTGCTGGCGGCGACCGGCGCCAAGGGCATGCCGCTGGTGGTCGAGATCAGCATCGCCTTCTCGGTACTGATCGCCTTCATCGTCATCGGTATCTTCCTGTTCCGGATTCGAGAACGCTTCGACACCGTCGATGTGCGGGCGCTCGACCGTTTCCGCGGCGAGCAGCGATGATCATCGACGCGCTCACTGGCGTTCTGCTGATTCCGGCCTTATCGGCGTGCCTGCTCGCCGCCTTGCCCGGCTACCGTTTGACCTCGCGGCTCAATGTGCTGGCGGCATTCCTCAGTTTCGCGACCGCAGTGTCGCTTTTCTTTGTGGAGCCGAAGTCCGGCCCCTACCTGCTGGTGGATGACCTCAATAAGGTCTTCATCGTGCTAACCACGTTCGTTGCCTTCACCACCAGCGTGTTCAGCGCGAGCTATATCGGCCACGAGATCGAGATCGGCCGGCTGAAGCTGACTTACGTTCGTTTCTATCATGCCATGTACCAGGTGCTGATGTTCGGCATGAACCTGGCGCTGGTGGCCAATAATATCGGCCTGATGTGGGTCGCGATCGAGCTGGCGACGCTCACCACCGTGTTGATGGTCGGCATCTATCGCACGCACGAGGCGCTGGAAGCGGCCTGGAAATATTTCATCCTCGGCAGCGTCGGCATCGCGCTGGCGCTGTTCGGCACCATCCTGATTTACATGGCGGCGCGGCCGGTGATCGGCGAAGGACTCGAAGCCATGGTGTGGACCGTGCTGGTCGCGCACGCGGCTAAATTCGATCCGGCACTGCTCAATGTTGCCTTCGTGTTCCTGCTGCTCGGCTACGGCACCAAAGTGGGTCTGGCGCCGCTGCACGCCTGGCTGCCGGACGCGCATGCGGAAGGCCCGACGCCGATTTCGGCGGTGCTGTCCGGCCTGCTGCTGAACGTGGCGCTGTATGCACTGCTGCGCTTCAAGATGCTATTCGCGCTCAATCCAGTCGCGATCGCACCTGGCCCGCTGATGGTGACCATGGGGCTGATCTCCTGCGTGTTCGCCGCCTTCATGTTGTACAGACGCCGCGACATCAAACGCATGTTCGCCTATTCCTCGATCGAGCACATGGGCATCATCGTGTTCGCGTTCGGCATGGGCGGTCCGCTCGCCAATTTCGCCGGCCTGCTGCACATGACCATGCACTCGCTAACCAAGTCGGCGATCTTCTTCGCGGTCGGTCACATCGCGCAGGTCAAGGGCACGCAGAAAATCGCCGACATGGGCGGGTTGACGGTGACTAATCCGGTGCTCGGCTGGGGCCTGGTGCTCGGCGTCGTCGCCACCGCCGGGCTGCCGCCGCTCGGCATTTTCATGAGCGAATTCCTGGTGGTCAGCTCGACCTTCGCGCGCCAGCCGTGGCTGGTGATGATCCTCGTGTTCGGAATCCTGGTCGCACTCGGTGGCTTGTTCCTGCGGCTCAACACTATTGTGTTCGGCGAGCCGCGCGGGCCAACCGCGCCGGCGCAGGCCTCCTACGTGCCGATGTTTGCCCATCTCGCCATTGTGTTCATGGCGGGCATCTACATGCCGCCGGCGCTGGTCACCGGCTTCCAGAACGTCGCCAAGCTGTTGGGATAGCGCGATGGCCTTGCTCGACAACATCACCCACCGTGACAAGGCCAAACAGCACCGGCCATGGCCGCGCGTGCCTGTGACCGACGACGGCTGGCGGCAGGCGATCGATCAGTTGGCCGCTGGCCACTTGACGCTGCTGGGGCTGTGGGGCGATGCGCCGGCCGTGCATATGGCGCTGCTGACTGAGACTTTCGACGACATCGCGGTGCTCAGTTATATTTGCAAGGACGGCACATATCCCAGCGTTGCCGCGCGCCATCCGCCGGCGATCCGGCTCGAACGCGCGATCCGCGATCTGTTCGGCCTCGACGCCACCGACGCGCCCGATACGCGCAGCTGGCTCGATCTCGGGTTCTGGAACGTCCGTCACCCGCTGGGAAAGAAAGAAGCGGCCCAGAAGCCCGCGCCTTACGCATTCCTGCCGGCGGAAGGCGAAGGCTTGCATCAGATTCCGGTCGGGCCCGTGCATGCCGGCATCATCGAGCCGGGGCATTTCCGCTTCACCGCCAATGGCGAGCACGTGGTGCGGCTGGAGCAGCGGCTCGGCTATGTGCACAAGGGCATCGAATCCTTGATGCAGGGCGCCACGCTCGAGCAGGCGGCGCCCCTGGCCGCCCGCACCTCCGGCGACAGCACGGTCGCCTATGGCTTTGCGTTTGCGCAAGCCGTCGAGGCCGCGTTGCAGCTGGAGGTGCCGCCGCGCGCGCTCTATCTGCGCGCGCTGATGGCCGAGCTCGAGCGCCTGGCCAACCATTTCGGCGACATCGGCGCCATCTGTAACGATGCTTCGTTTACGCTGATGCATGCGCAAACCGGAATCCTGCGCGAACGCACGCTGCGCGCGGCCGCCGCCTGCTTCGGCCACCGGCTGATGATGGATGTCATCGTGCCCGGCGGGGTCGCGCGCGACATCGCGGCCGACGGTGCCCCCGAGGTTCAAGCCTTGCTGGCCGAAATCCGCCGCGTGTTTCCGCGCCTGATCGAGCTCTACGACAACACCGCCTCGCTGCAGGATCGCACCGTCAGCACCGGCATCGTGCGGCCTGAGTTCGCGCGCCAGTTCGGCGCCGGTGGTTATGTCGGGCGCGCCTCGGGCCGCGCCTTCGGCGCGGACGGCGAG
>DAIMKK010000324.1:2829-3470 GCA_036721745.1 Pseudolabrys sp.
CCCTATGGCGATCTCGCCTTCGATGTGCCGGTGCTGGACGCCGGCGACGTCAATGCGCGGGTGTGGATCCGCATTCGCGAAGTCGAGCAGAGCCTGTCGCTACTCGACCAGATTCTCAGCCGCCTGCCGGACGGCAAAATTCAAGCCCCGGTCGAATCTAACGGCAAGATTTGCGAAGGCCTTGGCCTGGTCGAAGCCTTCCGCGGCGACGTTCTGATCTGGCTGCGGCTCGACGGCCAAGGCCGCGTCGAGCGCGGCCACCTGCGCGATGCATCCTGGTTCCAGTGGCCGCTGCTGGAAACCGCGGTCGAAGGCAACATCGTGGCGGATTTCCCGCTCTGCAATAAGTCGTTCAACTGCTCGTATTCGGGGCACGATCTTTAACGCATGATCCCGAAAAGTGGGAACCGGTTTTCGGGATCATGCGTAGATAATAAGGCCACGCCATGCGCAAGACGCTGTTCGAAAGCTTTACTCACGGCCCGCTCACCGAGCCGGCGCCTAAGCCCGACGAGATGGGCCTCGCCGAGCTTGCGCAAAGCGTGAACCGCGCCGCCCGCGCCCGGCTCGGCCGCTCGCTGTCGATCCGCCACGTCGACGCCGGCTCCTGCAATGGCTGCGAGCACGAGCTGGGCGCCCTC
>DAIMKK010000324.1:3480-3943 GCA_036721745.1 Pseudolabrys sp.
GCTGCGAGCTGGAAATCCATGCGCTGAGCAATGCGTTCTACGATCTTGAGCGCTTCGGTTTGCGTTTCGTGGCTTCGCCGCGGCACGCCGACGTGCTGACGGTGACCGGTCCGGTCACCAAGAGCATGCGCGAGGCTTTGCTGCGCACCTACAACGCCATGCCCGATCCGAAATGGGTGGTGGCGGTCGGCGCCTGCGCCGTCGACGGCGGCCTATTCGCCGGCAGCTATGCGGTCGCCGGCGGGGTCAACGACGTGGTGCCGGTCGATCTCACGATTCGCGGCTGCCCGCCGAACCCGCTTCAATTGCTCAAGGGGCTGCTTGCGCTCCTCGAATCGCAGGAAGCAAATGTTGCGAGTTGACCTGCGCAACGCCATGGCGTTGCACGGTGACCGCGGTAATTCCCGGCTGTGCCTGTCGTAAATCAAATCCGGACATACTGGTGGTGCAATCCACCCAAGAT
>DAIMKK010000325.1:0-2064 GCA_036721745.1 Pseudolabrys sp.
TGGCACGGCGGCGATTCTACTGCTGTGCCTGCTGCGCACGCCATTGCGCTGGAGCGGAGCCGTGCTGGCGGTCGCCGCCAGCCTGTGGGCGGTTATGACGCCGCGGCCCGACGTGCTGGTCTCCGGTGATGGCCAGGCCGCGGCAATTCGGGGCCAGGATGGCCGCCTTGCGGTCCTGCACAGCAATCGAGACAGTTTTGCGATCAAGGAATGGCTCGCCGCCGATGGCGACGCGCGCACCGTCAAGGATGCGACCCTGCATGACGGCGTGCAGTGCGACGCTGCCGGCTGCATCGGGCGGCTGACGGATGGCCGGCCAGTGTCGGAAGCAATATCGGCGGAAGCTTTCGCCGAGGATTGCGCGCGCGCCACCGTGGTGATCTCCCCGCGCGAGGCTCCGGGCGATTGCAAAGCGTTGCTGATCGACCGAAAGGCCTGGCGCACCGAAGGCGCCATCGCTCTGCGCTGGACCGGCAACAGTTTCGCGTTCAGCGCCGCGCGGCCGCCCGGTTACGAGCGGCCCTGGGCGAGGGGTGCGCGCGACGTGAGTGAAAGTGTATCGGCGCCGCTTCGTCCGGCCGTACCCGACGCCACGCCGCGTGCGGGCGATATGGACGCGGATGATTGATGCGGATAGCGTTTATTCATGAAACCAGGCCCGGTAATTCAACTGCGCACGATCGGCCATGCCTGCTTGCTCATCTTGGAAGACGGCGAGCCGATCGTCGCCACCGATCCCTGGCTGATCGGATCGGTTTATTGGCGCAGCTGGTGGCTGGAGAAATATCCGAGCGACGCCGACATCGACTTGGTGCGGCGTAGCCGTTTTCTCTATGTGACGCATTGCCACGTGGATCATTTCCACTGGCCCTCGCTGCGCCGGCTTGGGCCGCATCGGGTCCTGCACCCCGCATTTCCGAACTATTCGGTCCCCGGCTTTCTTGAATCACACGGCTTCCGCAATCGGACTCTGAGGCCGCTGACTTGGTATTCGCTCAGCGACAACGTGCGTGTCGCCAGCGTGCCGGTGCCGTTCGACGATTCGCTTTTGATTATCGACACGCCGAACGCGCTCATCTTCAACATTAACGATGCCGCCCCGCGTCGCGCGCTGCTTGAGCGGATAAGGGAAACATTCAATCCAGCGGGCAAGACATCGATCGCCTTGAAAAGCTATTCGCCGGCATCGTCCGGCGCGCTGACGTTTAAGGACGGCGTGCGCAGCCCGCTTAAGTCGAAAAAGGATTTCGTCCAGGTTGCCATCGAAATATCAAACGCGCTCGGCGCCGATTATTTCGTGCCGTTTGCCTCGCAAGCGTTTTTCAATCGCGAGGATTCCAAATGGGCCAACGGCCACAAGGTCACTTACGAAGATCTGAAGGGCTATTGGGCCGGCACCAAGACCAAACTTTGCCAGCCGTTCGTGACCATGGATTTGCAAACGTTCGCATGGACGTCGGCCTATGACACGGTCAAGCGCAGTCTGACCGATGCGCAAATCGCGCGCGTGCACGAGGAGGAAGCGCAAGAGAGATCATTCGTCTAGCCGGAGTCAAATGCAGCCAAACTCAAAGCATACATGGACGAAATTTATTTTGTGCGCTGGCTCTACCGCAAAGGCATCGGCTGGCGATTGACCTCAAGTGGACGCGAATTATTCTATCGAACCAAGACGCGAGTGGTCGAGACCGCCATTCCCGCCGAGCATGACTTCGTCATTTCCCTGCCTGACAAAGTGCTCGATGACGCTTTGAGCAACGGCGTCCTCACCGATCTCGGCATCACGCTGTTCGTGCGCGTCGATACCAAGGTCCATCTGAAACTGGCTTATCTTTTTTTCATCCTGATGAACTTGCGCGATTACGGGCATTTCAAAACCGTGCGCGATTTCCTCGACATCGTGCGGTTCTACCTGCCGGTGGTTTTTCCGAAACTGTTCCGCATCGCGCCCAGAGGCGACAAACCGCTCGCCATCGCTTTCGAGACGGCGAGCCCTATCAAGGCCTAATTGTCGGCAACGGGACGTTAGTAGCGCCTGAACAGTCCCACCAGCTTGCCCTGGAT
>DAIMKK010000325.1:2074-3761 GCA_036721745.1 Pseudolabrys sp.
TCGTAGGACGTATTGGCCGGCTCGAGCGCAATCGAGGCGCCGCGACGGCGGAACCGCTTCAGCGTGGCTTCCTCGTCGTCGATCAGCGCCACCACGATGTCGCCGGTCTCGGCGGCCTCGGATTTGCGGATCAGGGCAATGTCGCCGTCAAGGATGCCGGCTTCAATCATCGAATCGCCGCGCACTTCGAGCGCGAAATGCTCGCCGGCGGTCAGCAGGTCGGCCGGCATGTTGATGACGTGGCTGCGGGTCTGGATCGCCTCAATCGGCGTGCCGGCGGCAATGCGGCCCATGACCGGCACCGCGATCGGGCGGCGGCTATCGTCATCGTCCTCGGAGTTGACGGAAGCAGCTCGCACCCGGCCGAGGTCGCCCTCGATGACGCTCGGCCTGAAACCGCGCGAGCGGCCGCCGCTGATGCCGTGGGCGACCGAGTCGGGCAGTTTGATCACCTCGATGGCCCGCGCCCGGTTGGGCAGGCGGCGGATGAAACCGCGCTCTTCGAGGGCCGTAATGAGCCGGTGGATGCCGGATTTGGAACGCAGGTCGAGCGCGTCCTTCATTTCATCGAAAGAGGGGGGTACCCCGGCCTCGGTCAGCCGCTCGTGAATGAAACGCAGGAGCTCGAACTGCTTGCGGGTTAGCATCTGTCTCTCCCCGGGGTCTTTCGTCTGCTAGCTCCGGGCCAAGCCCAGAAGGGCATCAGGCCAGAAACAAATCATGAACGGACACTATCTGTTCGATATGTGTTCTGCAACCATTTAATTTGGAGTGAAAAATGTGAAAGGCCGCTACAGGGCGAGCTTAAGGATGACGCATAGTGAACCGGAACTCGCCGCCGGCGCGTTTGCCTCACGAATCAGCAGGCAGTCCGCCTTAGCGAGTGGGGCCATCAGGGAACTGTCCTGGGCCGCCAGTGGGGTCGCGATTGGGCCGTCCGGCCCTGTGGCCAGTGTTGCCCGCATGTAGTCGGCGCGCTCGTCATTGGCCGGCAGGTCGCGCCCGAGTCGGGCTGGTTCCGTAACGCGCTCGACATCATCGCGACCGGATAGGCGCCGGATCAGCGGTACCAGGAACAGGAAAGCGCAGACATAGGACGACACCGGATTCCCGGGCACGCCCAACACCTGCATGCTGCCCAATCGGCCGTGCATCATCGGCCGGCCAGGGCGCAGTGCCACCCGCCAGAACGACAAGGCCAGCCCCTCGCTGGCGAGCGCCCGTTGCACCAGATCGTGCTCGCCGACCGAGGCTCCGCCGCTGGTGAGCAGAATATCGGCGCCCCAGTCGCGCGCGCGCCGCACTGCCGCCGCGATGTCTTCGATGCGGTCAGGCGCGATGCCCAAATCGTTCACCTCGGCGCCCTCGCTGCGCGCCATGGCGATGAGGGCAAAACCGTTGGAATAGACGATCTCGCCGGGCGAAGGCGTGCTGCCGGGCGCCACCAGCTCGTCGCCGGTGCCGAGCACCGCCACTTTGGGCCGGCGGTGCACGCTCAAGTTCGGATAATTCATGGCGGCGGCCAGCATCAGGTCGCGGTCGCTGAGGCGGCGGCCTTTGCGCAGCAGCGACTGGCCTTGCGTGAAATCGATGCCGCGGTCGCGCACATTGCGGCCCTTGGTGGTCGCTTTCTGGATCGTGACCGTGTCGCCCTCGCGTGCGGTGAGTTCCTGGATCACCACGGTGT
>DAIMKK010000325.1:3771-3937 GCA_036721745.1 Pseudolabrys sp.
TGCCCTCGCGCGAACGCTCGCCCACACCGGCGAAGACCGAGTAGCCCGACTGCTCTTTGGCAATATTGGCGATCAGCTCCTGGATCACCACGGTGTCGGCCCCTTCCGGCATCACGCCGCCGGTAAAGATGCGCGCGGTTTGGCCGGCTTTCACCTCGCCTTCGAA
>DAIMKK010000326.1:0-3912 GCA_036721745.1 Pseudolabrys sp.
ATGGGGGTGTGGGGAAGCGCGAAGCCCTGATTGTAGGCGGCGCGCGTGATGAGAATGAATTTTATCGCCCAGCCGGAGGCGAAAACCGAAAACCCGGCGAGCGCGAACAGGACTACGTCGGCGGCCGGTAGGATCAGGCCAACGGCGACGAGTGCCACCGGAAGCACGAGGCCGGCGGCGAAGAACCAGACTCGACAGGCCGTGAAGATTTCGAGCGTTCGGGTCGGCGCACCTTCGCTTTCAAGTGCGTTGAGGTATCGCCACCAGGTCCAGATCCTCGTTGCGGCCAGTGCGGCGAGCGCGATTGCCATCGGCTTGGCAGCGCTGCCCAAGGCAGGCAGGAACGCCGCCAGCAGCAGGAACAGGCCACAGCCCTCGGCCAATCCGGTCGCCATGATCAAGGGGATCACGCGCGGCGTCCGCCAGGCGGGTATTCCCTTGGCCTGCTCCAGGATCATGCCCTGGCAAAAAAGAAAGATCAGCCCGACCATCGCGGCCGCCAACAGCGCAATCCGATGGCCGGACCATAGCGCCGCGAGCGCGAGCGGAAATAACATGCCGGCGACCCAAGCTTCGCGCGACATCCAGGAGCGTCGCGGCTGGCGCAGCACGTGAAGGAAGCGCCATGGCCGGCCAATCTTGAACATCAATAGCAGCAGGCCGAGCGCAATGATCGCAAGCGCAATAAGGCCCGGCAGCAATATCGGGGTCCCACCAAGGCTGGCGATAGTGGCAAAGCCGAATAGTCCAGCGCCGGCGCCGCCGCACAAAAAATTGCCGGAGGCTTTCCAATCCCAATGTTTCTGATGCCAGGGCTCGACACCGCGGGTGCGAATGCGCCCGACTTGCGCGTTCGCGAGCGCGGGCTCGATATCTGGCGCCGGAGGGGCAGCAGCCTTATCGTAGAGATAATGGAAGCCCGGCTCGGTGGCGAGCTCGGCGTGCATGCGGAAACTCTTGTGCTGACGCAGCAGCTGAGAGACGTTGCTCTTCGGATCTTCGATATCGCCAAAATGCAATGCGTCGGCGATGCAGGAATTTACGCAGGCCGGCGTGGCGCGCGGATCGCTGCCCGGCGTCAATCCGTTCTCGATGCCAAAATCGATACGATCGGAGCAGAACGTGCATTTCTGTGCGACCTCGATGCGCGAGGGATCCTCGCGAACGACTTCATTCTGCATCGCGTCCTCACCATAGGCGAAGTCCTCCTTGGTGATCTTGAACCGGGCTTGGTAGGGACAGGCGACGTCGCAATAGGCGCAGCCAATGCAGATGTCGTAGTCGATGGTGACAATGCCGTCAGCGCGTTGGCGCGTCGCCGTCGTCGGGCAGACATGCATGCAGGGCGGGTCGGCGCAGTGCTGGCAGCCGACCGGCACAAATGTGCGATTGACATTCGGGAACGAGCCGGCCTCAACATCGAGTACCTTGCGCCATTGCACCGCCGGCGAAGTGGCATTGGCATGGCGGCAGGCCGCCGTGCATGTCTGACATCCGACGCAGCGCTCGAGATCGGCCACCATGGCCCAACGCGTCATGACGCAGCCTCCAGCCGCGTGATTTTGACCTTGACGAGATCGGCGCTCGACCCGGTCGCGTCAGTCAGATCAAGCAGCATCGGCATCAGCGCGTTCATGCTGGGAGCGTGGAAATCCTTGGCAAAGGGCGTCACCCAGTGATCGAACTGGCCGATCATCAAAAGCGTGTCGGGACGGATGCCCTCGCATAGCATCACCCGCCCCTTGGTGTCGTTGAGCGGCGAGCGCACCTCCACGAGGTCGCCGTCGCCGATACCGAGGCGCTCGGCCGCCCCATGATTCATGACAATATTGCCGTGACCGGCGACGTTATCCGCCACTTCCTTGATGATCTGGATGCCGACATTGCCGCCCCAGGAGTACTGCATGCTGCGGGCGGTGATCAGCCAAAACGGAAAATCGGCGATGCGCACCGAATAATGCTTGGCGAGCGCGTGTTCCCATAATGCGTTGAGATCGTGCCAGCGTGGTAGCGCTTCGTATTCGGCGAGCTGTTTGTCCCACCAATGGATGTCCTGCTCGTGCAAACGGCGACCGAGCTCCTTGCCGATACGGAACAACTGTTCCTGGTAAGGCTGCTCGAAGCGCAATCCCTGCTCGACAAGTTTCGGATAAAGGTACCACTGCAGCCGCGGAAACGGCTTGACGCGGAAACCGTGCTCGCGGAACCAATCCAGGCCCTGGGATTCGGCGCCATCGGTGATCTCGGCGCTGGCGGCGCGGCAACTGGCGTCCCAAATTGTCTCGACGTCGTGCTTGGTCCCCGGCGCCAGCGAGAAGTCGTAGGTCTTGCCGAAAAGCCTGACGCCGGCGGCACCGCGGTTGATAGCCTTATTGTACGGCTCGATCAGGCCGGTGCGGTGGGCGAGCTCAGTCGCTATCCAGGTGAAATCCTTGGCCTCCCCTTGCGGAGGCACCGCCGGAGCACGCAGCGCAAAACCCTGGTGGTCCCAGAATTGCTCGACATATTTAGTGCCGCCAATGCGCATGAGCTGCAGGCCCTCAAGGTCCGTGCAGTCCGGCAGCAGTACGTCGGCCACGTGGTTCGTTTCATCGCGCGTATATGCGAAGCAGACGGTGAACGGAAACTTTGCCATCGCGTCACCGACGGCTTTGGTGTCCCAGAACGAAATTGCCGGATTGGTGCGATAGACGATCCAAACATCCGGCGGCGTCGCCACCGGCAGCTTGTCGAAATCCTCGCTCTGCATCATCCAGGCCAAGTGGGTCGGGCCGAGCGCCTGGCTCCAGGCCGAGTCGGCAACCAGCGGCACCAGCGTCCGGTGCGCACTGCGCACCGATGGACGCGAGATCCACTCACTCTTGCTGGTCGGATTCATCGGATACTGCATGAAGCCGTCGGGACCCGGCTTGACGCTCGCCCAGCGATTGTCGGCCGGCCGATTAAGCCTGACCGTTGTGCCAAGAGTGCTGCCGGGCACTTCAAGCGCTCCGAACAGACAGCCGATCAGCGTACGCGCCCAGCAGCATTCGTAACCGCCCCAGCCATTGTTGACGGTCTTGCCGAGCGAAATCGAAACCGGCCGAAACGGCAGCGTCATGCCCTCGATCTCGACCGTTTCACCCACACGCGCGTGGCCGAGAAACTCGTTGGCGATGCGGCGGATGATAGCAGCCGGGACATCGCAGATCGGCCCCGCCCATTCCGGCGTAAACTCCTTCACATGCTCCACCAGCCGCGTGAAAGCCGGACCGACCGTGACCGCCTTGTGCGAAATGATCTGCTCGTCGGCATCCACCTCGATACCGTCGACGACAAACGATCCTTCCAGTGCAGGGTCGATGCCGGCGGTATCGAACGGCACCGCGCGGCCCGTCGCAGTGTCGATCATCAGCGGCTTGCGCGTGGACGCATCGCGCATGAACAGACCGTTCGGTCCGACCAGATAGGGCGATGACGTGCGATGCTTGAGGAAGGGAATATCCAGCCGGTCGCGCGGATGCTCGTGCAGAAACACGTGGATCATCGCGAACAGAAAAGCCGAGTCGGTCTTCGGCTTGATTGGAATCCATTCCGCCGAACAGGCGCCGGTCACGGAGAGATGGGGTTCGATTTGCACACGCTTCATGCCGCGCTTACGGGCATCCGCGTGCCGCTTTACGCCGCACACCCCGCCGGAGGCCTCGACATTGGCGCCGAACGAAACCAGGTACTCGCAGAGCGGCGTGTCGGGCGAAACCGTGAAGCCGCGATGCCACAGTTCGCCATAGAGATGCTCGGAGTGATAGCACTTCACGCCCTGCCCTGAGCCGAAGCTCATGTCGACCGGACCCCACGCCGACAAGAACGCAGGCAACGTCCCCATGTAGGCGGTCGGCGTGCCGCCGCCGCCAAAGCTCGCGGCGACGCGCG
>DAIMKK010000327.1:0-3895 GCA_036721745.1 Pseudolabrys sp.
CCGCCGATATCAGCCGTTCCGGTTTGGCGATGATGGTCGAGCCTGCCACCACCGCAATGCCGGCAAGCTTGGCCTGCGCCACGCCGTCGACCGTCTGCGGACCGATCGATGGCAGATCGAAGCGCTGGTCCTGCCCGGGCTTGGGAGCCTTCACCAGCACACCGGTGCGGGCAGGCGCGCGTACGCGGCCATTGGCGCGCATCTGCGCTATGCGCGCGAGCATATCATCGGTGCCTTCCGCGGCTTCGACCGCCAGCACGTGCTTTCCAGCGACCACCACCGCTTGCCCGACATCGAACCCTCCGGTGGCGCGCAAATAATCGAAGCCCAAAGCGACATCGGCGCGATCGCGCTCGGATGCCGGCACCCGGCCGAGCGTGCCTTCCGGCATCAGAATTTCCGGCGCGACTTCGTGTGCGCCAAGCAAACGGAACCCTTCCTGCTCGAACAGGCGCGCGATGCCCGACAGCAGATGATCGTCACCGCCGCGAAAAGCCGCCGCGATGCGCGGCATCAGCATCAGCACCTTGCGATCCGGCCTGATCTGCCAGAAGGACGGGCGCACCAGCGATCCGATAAACACCACGTCGCGGCAGCCGGCGGCGCGCGCCAGGCGGGCGAATTTCCCACCCTGCCCGAAATACAGCCATTGATGCGGCCGTCCTTCGAAATCGGCAGGGCTGGCGGCGCCGTGCAGCGGAAACAGCAACACCTTGCGTCCACGTGCGGCAACATAATCCGCCACCGCCAAAGGCAAGCTACCGCCGCCGCAAATCAACGCGACCGGAGCGTCCTGGCTCGAGGTGAGCACGCCATTCATACGTCGCCTTCAGACTCGCCCGCCTCGCCGCGTTTACCGCCCATAGTCAGCGGACGCTTTCCGGCGCGAATGAAATCGATCAATTTCTTGACCTGCGCATCCCCGCCGCAATCCGCCGCGACCCGCTCCAGCCGCGCGCGAAATTCGCCGGCGCCGAAAAACAGCGCGCGGTAGGCTTCGCGATAGCGATGGATATCGGCCTTGGCAAATCCGCGCCGGCGCATCCCGATCACGTTGAGCCCGATTAAGTTCGCAAGCGGCCCCTGCACCGTGCCCCAAGGGATCACGTCGGCGCGAACGCCGCTCAATCCGACGATCATGGCGCCCTCGCCGATGCGCACGAATTGACGCACCGCCACGCCGCCGCCGAACACCACATAGTCGCCGACGGCGACGTGACCGGCCAGCAAGATATTGTTGGCGAAGACGACATTACTGCCGACGTTGCAGTCGTGCCCGACATGCGAACCGACCATCAGGAAACAGCGGTCGCCGACTTGCGTCACGCCGCCGCCGTCCTCGGTGCCGGTATTCATAGTCACATTTTCGCGGATGTCGCATTCGGCGCCAACCACAAGCCGGGTTGGACCGCCGCGATAGTGCACCGACTGCGGCGGCGAGCCGAGCGACGCGAAGGGATGGATGACGGTGCGCGGACCGATCGTCGTATGGCCCGTGAGATTGACGTGGCCGATGAGCCGGCAGCCGTCGCCGACGGTGACGTGCGGGCCGATGGTGCAATAGGGGCCGACGGCAACGTCAAGCCCGATCGCCGCCGTGGCCTCGATCCGCGCCGTGGGATCGATCATGGCTGCGCTGTCAATTCGGAAAGCATGGCGCCGACTTCCGCCTCAGCGACGATCGTGCCGGCCACCTTGGCCTCGCCGCGATACCACCACATGTTTCCACGCCTGCGGATCTTTCTCATGTGGTACTCGATCGTGTCGCCCGGCAAAACCGGCTTGCGGAATTTCGCATTATTGATGGTGAGGAAGTACACCGACTTCGGCCGCGTCTTGAAAATCGCGGCGATGCAAAGCACGCCTGCCGTTTGCGCCATGCCTTCGATCATTAATACGCCGGGGAACACCGGATTTTCCGGGAAGTGCCCCTGGAAATGCGGTTCGTTGAAAGTCACGTTCTTGATCCCGATGCCATGGTCGTCGCCGTGCATTTCGATGATCCGGTCGACCATGAGAAATGGATAGCGGTGCGGCAGCATCTTGAGCACCGCCGCGATGTCGGCGCCTTCGAGCATTGTCACCGGCTTATCCATGGCGCTTGTCTCGTTCGTCCGCCGTGTCGGTTTCGCCTCTTGTGCGCGCTAGCCTTGCGAGCGTCATGATCTCGCGGAACCACAGCTTGACCGGCTTGGCCGGCGTTCCGCCGAAACGTCCGCCGGGCGGAATGTCGGCGTGGGCATTACTGGCGGCGGCAAGCTGCGCGCCCTCGCCGATCGTCACGTGATCGCTGACCCCGACGCTGCCGCCCAACGCCACGAAATCCCCCAGCGTCGAACTGCCAGAGATTCCGCATTGCGCCACAATGATGCAATACCGGCCAATACTGACATTGTGGCCGATTTGGACCAGGTTGTCGATCTTGGTGCCCTCGCCGATTACCGTGTCACGAATGGCGCCGCGGTCGATCGTGGTGCCGGCGCCGATTTCGACATCGTCCTGGATGATGACGCGCCCAAGCTGCGGCACCTTGAGGTGACCTCCCAGACCGAGCACGAAGCCGAAGCCATCCTGGCCGATTTTGCAGCCCGGATGAACGATGACCCGGTCGCCGATCAGCGAGTCAGTGATGATCGTCCCGGCTCCGATCGAGCAATTGCGCCCGATGTGCACTTCGGATCCGATCACGGCGGTCGCTCCGATGAGGCTGCCACCGCCGATTTCGGCGCGCGGTCCGATCACCGCGCCGGGCTCGATCGTCACGTCGTTTTCCAGCCGCGCGGTGGGGTGGACATGGGCGCCGGCCACGCTTCCCGCCTCGGCGAGCGAGGACGGTCGTAGCGCATGCGGAAATAGTTCGCGCACCACCATGATGAAGGCGCGATAGGGCACGGGCGTTACCAACACCGGCACGTGGGCCGGCAAATGTTTGGCGAGCGCTGCATTGGCGAAGCAGGCGCCGGCATGGGTCTTGCTGGCGGCCGTGGCAAAATTTTTGTTGTCGAAGAAAGTGAGATCGCTGGGCGAGGCGCCGTCGGTCGGGGCAACGTTGGTAATGCGCCGCGTGAGCAGCGCCGCCGGCGGCGGCGTGGCGCCGGTCAAGGCGACGATCTCGGCCAGCGTGAGACCTCGCGCGTGTCGTTGGAATACCGGCTCGCTCATGCCGCCAGTTCCGTGCCGCCGATCGCGGTCAAGGTCAGAACTTCGTGCCGCCGCTGAAGCGGAAGAACTGCGTGCGGTCGTAGCTCTGCTTGGTCACTGCGTAGGCAAAATCAAACCGCAGCGGCCCGAGTGGGGAATCCCAAATGACGCCCATGCCGACCGACGAGCGGATCCCCATGGTATCGGCGACCTGCAGCGTTTCGCCCGTCACGTTCCAGGCGGTTGGGCCCTTATAGTCCCACAGCGATCCGGCGTCGGCGAAGGCCGCGATCTTGATGCCGACTTCCTTGGGCAGGAAGTAAAGCGGCGTTTGCGCCTCGAAGCTTGCGCCCCAGAACATGGTGCCGCCGAGCGCGTCGTTGGTGGTCCCTGGCGTCACGTCGCGCGGGCCGATGCCGGCCGGCGCGAAGCCGCGCACGAGGTTCGGGCCCATCTGGAAGTGATCCAGCATGCGCAGATCCCGGCTGCCCCAACCGGACAATTGGCCGCCTTGCAAGTGCAGCACCCCGACGATGTCCGGGAGCAATTCGTAATAAGTGCGCACTTCCGCGGTCGACCGGATGAAATTCACGTCGCCGCCGACGCCTGCGAAGTCCTGCGTGAGCGATGCATAGAGGCCGCTGGTCGGGGATTTGTTGTTGTCGAGCGAGTTGTAGGCCACCGTATAGCCGAGCAAGGACGTTATCACCGCGCCGTTGGCGAGTTCCATACGGACCGGAAGCGACGCTTCGCC